>JAGGWH010000077.1 GCA_021157585.1 Bacteroidales bacterium
CTTCCGAAAAGCGTGTTTTTGCAGATGAGGAATACGCAAATGCAGGTGCAAAAGTGACCAAAGACATCTCCAGCAGCTCCTTAGTTTTTGGCGTTAAGGAAATGCCTATAGATTATTTTGAAGCCAATAAAACATATGTTTTTTTCTCTCATACAATTAAAGGTCAAGAATATAACATGCCTTTGCTAAAAAATATGGTTGAGCATAAAATCAACCTTATTGAATATGAAAAAATTGCTAATGAAAAAGGTCAACGGCTTATCTTTTTCGGTCGGTTTGCGGGTTTAGCCGGTATGATAAATTCTCTATGGTCTTATGGTCAACGCTTAAATAAATTAGGTATTTCAAATTGCTTTGAGAACCTAAAACAATCTCATAAATACGGCTCACTTGAAGAAGCAAAAACAGCAATTAAAACGGTTGGTAAGCAGATTAAATCCAAAGGATTAAGTTCTGAAGCCGGACCTGTAATTATCGGGATTACGGGTTATGGAAATGTTTCTAAAGGAGCTCAAGAGATTACGGATTTACTACCAACAGAAGAAATTACCCCAGCAGAATTACTTCAAAAATCAAAAGAAAATTCTTTCAACTTAGACAAGGTTTATAAAGTTGTTTTTAAAGAGAATGATTTATCCACAACAATAAATGAGAATGATAAATTTGAATTACAAGACTATTATCAACACCCTGAAAAATATAAAAACCAGTTTGAACAATATATTCCTCATTTGAGTATTTTAATGAATTGTATGTACTGGGACGATCGCTATCCTCGTATTGTTACCAAAGATTTTTTAGCAGAGCTTTACAAGAATGAGCACCGACTAAAAGTTATAGGAGATGTTACTTGCGATCCCGACGGTTCTATTGAAGCTACACATATTGGGACTGCCATAGAAGACCCTGTATTTGTATATAATCCTAAAACTCGAACTCCTAAAATGGGCTTTGATGGTTATGGTGTTTTAATTATGTCTGTTGATATCTTGCCTAGTGAGTTGCCACGTGAATCTTCAAAAGCTTTTGGCGATGTACTTGTAAATTACGTAAAACGGTTAGTTGAAGCCGATTATAACACTTCTTTTGAGAATTTAAATATCCCTCAAGAATTTAAAAGAGCATTGATTTTACATAAAGGGAATTTTACTCCCGATTTTAAATACATGGCTGATTTTCTGCTTAAAAAATCTTAAATATTTTTTTATTTTAAATGCGGCATATTTATAAGAATAGCTACTTTTACCACATCAAATAAAAGACAATATTTTATAAAATTATGCAACATATTCTAATTTTAGGAGCAGGTTTATCGGCATCAAGTCTGATAAAATATTTACTCGATCATTCGGAAGAGTTTGATTGGAAAATTCGTTTAGGTGATTTATCTGTTGAAACTGCAGAGGCAAAAATTGATAATCATCCAAGAGGAGAAGCATTTTATTTTGATGTGAACGATGATAAACAATGTGAAGTAGAGGTAAAAAAAGCCGATATTGTTGTGTCTATGTTGCCCGCAAGCTTGCATTTTAAAGTTGCTCGCGCTTGTGTTGATTTCGGTAAGAATATGGTTACCGCTTCTTATGTTTCACCACAAATTGAAGCTTTACAAGAAGAAGCAGTAGAAAAAGGAGTTTTAATCTTAAATGAAATTGGTGTCGATCCCGGAATTGACCATATGTCGGCCATGCAAATTATCGATAAGGTGAAAGCTGAAGGTGGAGAAATTATAAGCTTTCAATCTTCAACAGGTGGTTTGGTAGCGCCAAAATATGATAATAATCCTTGGAATTATAAATTTACATGGAATCCACGCAATGTGGTGCTTGCCGGACAAGGCGTTTCTACCTTTATCAAAAATGGAAAGTATAAATACATTCCTTATCATAAATTATTCAAGCGTATTTTAAGAACCGAAGTTTTGGATTATGGCGAATTTGAAATTTATCCCAATCGAGACAGCTTAAAATACCGCGAAATATATGGCTTGGATGATATTCCAAGTATGTTTAGAGGAACTATGCGTCGCCCCGGATACTCTCGCAGCTGGAATACTTTTGTGCAGTTAGGAATGACTGATGATACTTTTATTATTGAAGATTCGGAAAATATGACCTACCGCGAATTTGTAAATTCATTTTTACGTTATGAACCTCATATTCCGGTTGAAACAAAAATAGCCCGTTATTTAGGTATTGATGAAGACAGTGAGATAATGTATAAACTGCGCTGGCTTGATTTGTTTAAACCCATAAAAATAGGATTAAAACGAGCTACTCCTGCTCAGATTTTACAACATATTTTACTTAAAAAATGGGTGCTCGACAAAGAAGATAAGGATATGATAGTAATGCAACACCGTTTTGAAGTTGCTTATGGTGATAAAAAGAAAACCATTATCTCAAGTATGTATGTTGAAGGTACAGACCAAACACATACTGCTATGTCTAAAACGGTAGGCTATCCTGTGGCTATTGCTTGTAAACATATTTTAACCGGACAAATAAAAGATGTTGGAGTAAAATTACCTCTTACAGCTACTATTTACGAAACTATTTTAAAAGAGCTTTCAGAACTCGGTATTAAATTTATTGAAGAAGAGATAGAGGATTAGGACTTAATCTTTATTTATCCTATCCAAATAGTTTTCATATTTACAAACTCTTTAATGCCGTAGTGCGAAAGCTCACGACCGTAACCTGATTTTTTAATTCCTCCAAAGGGGAGGCGAGGATCCGATTTTGTCATTCCGTTGATAAATATGCCTCCGCTTTCAATTTTACGAGCTAAGCTTTCACCTTTTGCCAAATCTTTTGTCCACAGACTTCCTCCCAAACCAAAATCAGAATCATTGGCGATTTGTATTGCTTCTTCTTCTGTATCGAAAGAAAAAATACTAAAAACAGGTCCGAAACTCTCTTCATAATAAAGTTTCATCCCCGGTTTTAAATTCGATATAATGGTTGGTTCGTAAAAATACCCATCTCCTTCAATAAACTTTCCGCCACGTAGTAATGTAGCTCCCTGTTCTATAGTTTGTTCAACTTGAGAGTGTATCTCTTCCCGTAAATCGGCACGAGCCAAAGGTCCAACCTGAATACCGTTTTCTAATGGATTTCCTATTTTTAATAAGTCAAGTTCGGAATTTATTAACGATATAAAACTGCTTAAAACACTTTTATCGATTATAAATCGCTTGGCAGCAATACAACTTTGACCATTGTTTAACATTCTTGCCTGAACTGCAACTTTTGCGGCTTTTTCAATATCAGCATCTTTGAGGATTATAAAAGCATCGGCTCCGCCTAATTCTAATACCGTTTTCTTAATTTCTTTTCCTGAAGCCATAGCAACACGACTACCGGCAAATTCACTTCCTGTTAGTGTACTGGCTTTAATTTTTGGATTTTTTATTATCGCTTCTACTTGATTACTTTTGATGATTAGATTCCTAAATAAATTTTCAGGAAATCCGGCTAATTTAAAAACGCGCTCAATATCGTTAGCGGATCCTTGAACATTACTTGCATGTTTTAAAACAGCTGCATTGCCTGCCATTAAAGCCGGTGCTGCAAAACGAAACACTTGCCAGAAAGGAAAGTTCCAAGGCATTACAGCTAAAACAATACCGATAGGTTCAAAACTAACAAAGCTTTTCGAAGCGTCTGACTCAATATATTCATCAGCTAAAATATTCTCAGCCTCATCGGCATAATAATTACAAACCCAAGCAGACTTTTCCACTTCTGCTAATGATTCTGTCAAGGGTTTGCCCATTTCAAGACTCATTGTCTCAGCAAATTCCTGCTTCTTATCTAAAAGAACTTGCGCTGCATTTCGCATTAAATTTTTACGGTGAGAGAATGAGGTTTTCTTCCATATTTGCCAATCGTCTTCAACTGCATCAATAATATTTATTACCTCCTTATTGCTGTACTCTTTATATTCTTTAATTAATTTACCATTAGTGGGGTTTATACTTTGCATACCTATTTTATTTGATGTTTTTTATTTACAAAATAAGATGAAATTGAAAGTGCTAATAAAATGGCAATAGTGTAAAAAACAAAGTTAGGAATTGGTGTCGGATCACCTTGAGCATAAGAATGTAATCCTGATAGATAATAGTTTACACCAAAATAAGTCATTAAAACAGAGAAGTAAGAGAAAATACTGCCCACATTAAAAGCATAAAAACCTTTAAGTCCTGGAATCATACGCATATGAACTACAAAAGCATAAATGAGGATAGTAATAAATGCCCAGGTTTCTTTTGGATCCCATCCCCAATAACGACCCCAAGACTCATTAGCCCAAATACCACCAAGGAAAGTCCCTACTGTAAGCAAATACAAACCGGCAATAAGAGTAGCTTCATTAATACGGCTTAGTTCTTTAATTTTTATTTGAATACGCTCTTTGTTCTTTTTGGTTTGAAGTAGCATAAGGATTAAATTTAAAACACCTAAGAAACTACCCAAAGCTAAAAAGCCGTAGCTGGCAGTAATTACCGCAACGTGAATAGTTAACCAATAGGATTTTAAAACAGGAACCAAATTGGTTATTTCTGGATTCATCCAGCTAAGATGCGCTACAAAAAGAATTAAAAAAGTAAGAACAGATGTTGCTCCCAAAGCAATGGGTGCTTTTTTATAAAATGTGAAACCGGCTAACATACTGGCCCATCCTATAAATATCATCGATTCATAACCATTGCTCCAAGGAGCATGACCTGCAATATACCAACGTAAAGCCAAGCCTGCTGTATGTCCTACAAAAGCTAAGAACAGTATGAAAACAAGAATGTTTATTCCCCATTTAAAATGAAATTGAGGCCATAGAATGCGAATAAACAGCAGTATTAGCAAAATAAATCCTACAAGTCCATCTACAAATGAAATATTCTTGAAGATATCGAAATTATTATAAAATATCTCAAGATCAAAATGAGTATTTTTTGTTATTTCTTCGGATGCGTATTTTTGCTGATAATTAATTATGGTATCAAGATAAAAATCGGCATCATCCCATTGATTGGTACTGATTCCTTTTTTTAGTCCGTCCAAATAATTTGTAATAACTGTTTTAACAAAAGCTGAATCTTCTGATGTGAATTGTTCCAGTTTATCAGTCGGATTTTTCCAAGCGGCATCAGGTTGGTTAGGAACGGGGAAAATATTAAGAAGATGTTCTTTTGCAAGTAAGTAAAATACATTTACTCGCTCATCAACAGTAATAATATCTTTATCGAAGGTGCTACGCTTGGCCGGATTTTTATGATACGCTTCATCAACATATCTACTTAATTTATAAGACGGTTGTTGATTCTGATTAAAGAAATCATTAAAAGAAGCACGTGAGTTATTGTTACCAATAATTTTTTTAAGTCCATCATTAGAGACTTTTATTAGTTCTTGATGCCTCCAAAATTCAGGATCCACCATAAGCCCAATCATAATCTGCTCAGGTTTCAAACCTTTGTAACCACTTAAGCGACTAAACTTTCGGAAAGTTTCGTTACTCATAGAGTTTAGTGGTTTAAATCTACCACTATGCCCTTGAACGATTATTTTATTTAATTTTTCGAGATGCTGTGAAGGTATCTTTTCAATTCTTTGAATACCATTTTGTGCATTCACTGATTTAACAGGAATAAGGTTTAATCCTACAGTTAGTGCAAATGAAATAACGAATATATTAATGGTTTTTTGTCGGATTAAAAGCTGAAAGCGTGTTGATTTTTCAAATATTGCCAAGAACATTGCCAACATCATTAGACCGTAGCCAAAATATGTAATTATCATTCCCCACCAATCATGATTAACCGATAAAACAGTTCCTCCTTCGTCTGTATCGTATGAAGATTGGAAAAAACGATAACCTTCATAATCTAATACATTATTCATAAAAATACGAAAATGACGTTTTAGATTTACGCGATTATCTGTAAGAATTACTTCGCTGGCATAAGAAGAAGGACTATTTGATGCGGGATAACGATCGAGCTGAAAATCTACTAACTGTAAACTAAAAGGTAGCTCTATAGACTTAGATCCATAACTTATATCAAAATGTTTCCCGTCAAAATAGATATGTTTAGCAGCTGCGATATAGCCTTTTGTCCCCAAAGCATAACTTTCAATTTGATCGCCTTTAGAGTTTTTTAGAGTAAATTTAATTGCATTTAAACCATTCCCTTGACCACTAGTATTTTGTTCAACTCCGGTTTGAGCATGACTATAATAAGTACGTAAAACTATACTTTGATCTCCGGCCTGATATACTTTTTGCTCTTCAAATTTATAAACCGAATCCTTTTTTAGGGGACTACTCTCGGAAGACATCATACTAATTAATTTCCCATCCGCCGGCATACGTATGAATAATCCTTTTGACGTTTCCGTGATACAAAAAGTGTTAGGCGATAGTGTGTCTTTCGTTTGGAAGCACACTTTATTATGTCCTAAGGATTTTGTTTCGTTTTCAAAAAGAGAAAAACGATTAAATCTACCATCAATAGTTCCGCTTAGCTCAAGCATTTTTGGACCTTCATCCGTTTGCATAATATATTCTTGGGCATTAGGAACATATTCAAAGACTTTTAAGGTATATGTTTCTTGATCTGTCTTTAAATTAAGGCTTTCTTTGCTCGATTTGACAGGAGAAAAAAGAACTCGTTTTTCGGCAGAATAGGTATCTTGATTAAGTTTTGTTTGAATCTGTATATATGTTTCGCCTGATAAAACCTTATTAGAGGTTTGTCCTTCGCGAATACTCATTATTCCCTCAAAACCAATATATCTGGTTACTCCAGCACCTAAAATGATAAATAAAAATGAAAGATGAAAAGCGAAAACAGTATAACGTTTTGTTTTTAACGGCTTTATTTTAAATGTATTCCACGCAATATTGATGAAAGTCAGGAAAATAATAAATTCGAACCACTTGGCATTATATACAGCAGCTTTTGCCGCTATTGCCCCAAAATCATTCTCAATAAATGTAGCTAAGCCTGCGGCAAAGGCAATAAGTAATAGTAAAATACCGGCAAATTTTATAGATAAAATAAAGTTTAAGAGATTCCGCATAGGTTAATATTTGAGGCTGTTAAAGCCAACAAATATACAAATTTAGATTTGATTGTTTATTAAAAAACAATGAGTTTTTTACACTATAAAACTTGTATATCAAAAATATCTGTACTGAAAATTACAGTTTAAACGAGTCGGGTTTAATTAATCTTACCTTATTAACCGGATTACTCAAGTTTTGTTCTTAATCTGAGTTCAAGGAATATCTTACAGAAAGCAAAATTAATAATGTGTAACAGCTTGCTTCTGTTGAAGAGAAAGACGTTTTGTAAAGTACTTAAAGAAAAGCTATTTATTTTCCTAAATCAAGTTTAAGGAATACTTTTTCGGCAGCAAGTCTTTCTGCCCCTTTAATAGAGAAATCCAAGGCTTTATCCTTTGCCTCACCATTGATATATATTTCAACCTCAAATTGCTTTTTATATCCATTTCCCTGCTCATTTATTACGCGAAATTCCAAATCCAATTTTTCTTTCTGACAATATTCTAAAAGTGCACTTTTATGGCTGATTTCGGTATTTTGCAGATCGTCTAAATCAAAATGAACAGCTACTATGCGTTGAAGTATAATTTTAGATGTGAAATCATAACCTTTATCTAAATATAAAGCTCCGACAAAGGCTTCAAAAGCATCACCATTAATTGATTTAAAATGTTTGTTTTTATCAGTGTCGGCGGTTATTAATGCATTAATACCTAATTTTTGGGAGAGTTTATTAAGAGCAGAACGACTTACTATTTTTGAACGCATAGCCGTTAAAAAGCCTTCATCTTTTAAAGGGAATTTTTTAAATAGAAAATCTGCAATTATAGCCCCAAGTATGGCATCACCTAAATATTCTAAACGTTCGTTGTTTAGTTTAACCCCATTATATTTCTTAATGGCTGCAGAACGATGTCTAAAAGCGAGTTTATATAAAAAAATATTCCCGGGATAGAACCCGAAAATATTTTTTATAGCTTGGTAAAATGCTCTTTCTTTAGAAAGATGAGCTTTAACCGATAATATGTTATTGTAAATCAATTATCCTTTATATTTTTTCACAAGGATTGAAGCATTATGACCTCCAAAACCAAAGGTATTGGTTATAGCGGCATTTATAATACGCTTTTTAGCTTTTCCAAAGGTAAAATCAAGTTTATCGTCAATTCTTGAATCGAGATTAAAATGATTAATTGTTGGAGGAACAATATCATTAACAACGCTTAAAATCGTTGCAATTCCTTCTATAGCCCCGGCAGCACCCAAAAGGTGACCTGTCATAGATTTAGTACTATTAATAGAAATTTTATAGGCATGTTCTCCAAACAAGCTTTTAATAGCTAAGGGTTCTGAAATATCTCCTTGAGGTGTTGAAGTACCATGAGTATTTATATGATCAATATCTTCTTTTTGCAAACCGGCATCATCTAAAGCTGCTTTCATTGCTAACATGGCACCATAACCTTCCGGATGTGGTGATGTCATATGATAAGCATCGGCTGAAAGACCTCCACCTGCAATTTCTGCATAAATCTTTGCTCCACGGGCTAAAGCATGTTCTAAATCTTCAAATATGAGTCCTGCTCCACCTTCGGCCATCACAAATCCATCACGGTCTTGATCAAAAGGACGAGAAGCAGTTTTAGGATCGTCATTACGAGTTGAAATAGCATGCATACCATTAAAGCCACCAACACCGGCAGGATTAATTGCGGCTTCTGATCCACCAACAACAAAAGCATCGGCTTTGCCTAAACGAATATAATTAAAGGCATCTACCATTGCATTGGCTGAAGAAGCACAAGCTGAAACAGTTGCGAAATTAGGCCCTCTAAATCCATTTTTAATGGAAATATGTCCAGCTGTAATATCCGCAATCATTTTTGGAATAAAGAAAGGATTGAAACGTGGAGTCCCATCTCCTAAGGCAAAATCACTTACTTCTTTAACAAAAGTAGCTATCCCCCCAATACCTGCAGCCCATATAACTCCTATTCTGTCGCCATCTATTTCATCGGCATCTAAACCTGCGTCAACAATTGCTTGTTGAGCAGCAACTAAACCAAATTGGGCATATCTATCGTATTTGCGTGCTTCTTTACGATCAAAATAATCGAGAGGATTGAAGTCTTTTACTTCACAAGCAAATTTAGTTTTGAATTTGGAGGCATCAAAGTTAGAAATATCATCAGCACCAGAAACTCCATTAAGCAAGCCGCCCCAAAGTTCGGGAACGGAGTTACCTAATGGAGTTATGGCACCGAGACCAGTAACAACTACTCGTCGTAATTCCATAAAATGAAATTTTTATTGAGCGTGTTCTTCAATATAGGCGATAGCTTCCCCTACAGATTGAATATTTTCTGCCTGATCATCAGGAATACTCATATTGAACTCTTTTTCAAATTCCATAATCAATTCAACTGTATCTAATGAATCAGCACCTAAATCATTTGTAAAACTTGCTTCAGGTGTAACTTCACTAGGATCTACTCCTAATTTATCAACAATAATCTCAATAACTTTAGCTTTTTTGTCAGACATGTTTTTCTCCTTTTTTATTTAACACGCGGCAAAGAAAAATATTTACACAATACAAAACAATAAAAAAACGTTATTTTATGTGAAAATATATCTTAAAGTACTGTAAGTCAGCATTAATTATAATTCGAATATTCGACCAAAAAATTCGATAATTAGCTAAATTCAGCCGTTTTTAGCCTAAAATTACAATAATCGTAGTAAGCAAGATTGTTCGATAACTCTATTTTCATACTTTAAAATAGCTATTTTTGCTTTTTTAAATGGGTGAAAGATGAAAGATATTAAGCCTCATATTGCCATTTTTGCTTCGGGAAATGGAAGCAATGCCGAAAATATAGTTACTTATTTTAGTAAGAAAAAAACAGCAACTGTCGATTTGATCGTGTCCAACAATAAGAATGCTTTTGTTTTGGAACGAGCAGTAAAACTTAAAATAGATAGTCATATTATAAGCAGAAATGATTTTAAACAGCCTAAAAGTTTATTGAAAAAATTAAAAGATAAGAATATTGATTTTATAATTTTGGCGGGTTTTCTTTGGCTTATTCCTTCTGAATTGATTTTGGCTTTTCCTAAAAAAATAATAAATATACACCCTGCTTTATTACCTAAATATGGAGGGAAAGGGATGTATGGAGATTACGTTCATCAAGCTGTTTCAGCTGCCGGAGAAACAGAAAGTGGAATTAGTATTCATTATGTAAATCAGTCTTACGATGAAGGGGATATTATTTTCCAAAAAACAGTTAACATAAAAGCAGGCGAAAATCCTGAGAAAATCGCCGAAAAAGTTCATGCGTTGGAGTATGAATACTTCCCTAAAATTATCGAGCAGGTGATTTTATAATGTACTGATGTGCAAATAAGTTAGCGTTTTTTGTGGATGGGTTTTTAATTAGCACATCATCTAACTTATACGTTTTTCTACTACTCAAACATCATATTATAAAGGCGTTCTATTCCTTGTGAGAGCTCCGGTATAGAGATGTATTTGCTTTTTCTTAAATACTCTTTACGGTCGAAATACACTAATAGCGTTGGGTTAGAAAAAATGCCAAATTCTGCCGAAATTTCAGGATATTTTTCTGAGTTAATAAAATACAAGTTCATTTTAGGGTAATTCTTAGCCAATAACTCCTTTATTTTTGGTCTTAAGCTGAGGCAGGGAGCACAATTATCGCTATAGAAATAAGCAATCAAGCCGGCATCATTTGCAATGATATCTTGTATTTTAGAAAGCTTGTTTAATTCGTTATCCATAAAAAATATTTTTGAGGGCGCAAAAGTAATCATTTTTATATTTTATTAGCTTTGCCAATAAAAGAAATACTCTCGAAAAAAATAGCATAATAACGATTTCTAAATTTATGGAAGAAATATCAAATAACTCAAAACCAATCATACGCCCTCAACTTTTAACGGTATTGGCAATACTTAGTTTTATTGGGTCAGGAATGTCTTTCTTCTCATATTTTATAATGGGAATTTATTACCATTCTTTTTTGGTGGTTATACAAACAAATTTAAGCGATATGTATTCTCAAATGGGTATAGATATTGATATCGGATTCATTGAAGAGTTTTTTGTAAAAGCCGGTCGTTTTTTCTTTATTTTAACTTCTTTGGCTTATGCCGTTTCATTATATGGAATATATAAAATGTGGAATTTGCAAAAAGAAGGCTTGCATTATTATGCTATTTCCCAACTTGTTGTTTTAATTCTCCCGTTAATTTTTGTTAGTCCGCAAATGCCCGTTTTTTCCAGTTTACTTTTAACTACACTATTTATTCTTTTATATTATAGAGGATTTAAGATGATAGAAAATGAAAAGTGAACAAAACATAAATAGGCCGCTTTTATTAAGTGCTCTACTAGTAGTATTGAGTATTATAGCATTAATTTTTAGTGGTATTTTAATTTATACCGGTATTTTTTATACTGAAGCGGAGTTAGGTTTGCAAGTTTACCTTTCCGATACATTCGCACGTTTCCCTTTTGTGGTAATTTATTCTCTCCTTGTTGTTTTTGCTGTTTTTTTACTCATATCCGTTATTTTAATGTGGATACGTAAGACACTCGGTCTGTTTCTTTATTTTTCTTGGTCGTTTGCTCTGATTTTATTGCTATTATTTGGAGAGAAAATAGATTGGTTCAATATTCTCGTTCTTATTATCATAGTTGTAATATTAAGCTTTAATTTTTCTTATTTTTCCGAAAAATCTTTTAACCAAAATAAGGAAGAATAGAACAGCTTCTGTAATCATATCCCCTTCTTTTATTTTTCTTATGTATGTATATTATTGATAATTTACTGTGTTTCAAATTTTAATTGCTGAAAATAAAGCGATTAGTGGTATTATTAAATGTGAAGAAATGTTAAATATTTTGTTAAATTCTGACGGTTATGTGAAAAAAACTACTTAAATTGCGCTCTTATTTGGTCGGAAGGTGTGTTCTGACCGGTAAATTATAGGGGGTTTATTCAATATAAATCCGGAATTTAAATCATCTTATTAATTAATTTATTAGAAGTTATGAGAAAATTTATTCTAATGCTCGCTTTGTTTGCCTTTGTTGGGCTTCAAGGTGTATTTGCACAAACTTCTGTTACCGGTACTGTTACCAGTTCCGATGACGGAGGAACTCTTCCCGGAGTATCTGTTGTAGTAGAAGGTACCAGCCTTGGTACTACTACCGATATGGACGGTAAATTCAGTTTATCAGTTCCCGCTGATGCTACTGCTCTTGTTTTTTCATTTGTAGGAATGGAAACACAAACAGTTGCATTTACAGGTCAAACTGTTGTTAATGTTGTTATGAACGCATCTGCTCTAGATTTAGATGAGTTTGTTGTAACAGCTCTTGGTATTTCTCGTGAGAAAAAATCATTGGGATATGCCGTTCAGACACTTGGCGAAGAAGCTTTAGGCGAAGTTCGCGCTTCTAACCCCGTTGCTAGTTTATCTGGTAAAGCTTCAGGCGTTAAGATTACGCAACCTAACACTATGGGAGGTTCTGCCAATATTGTAATTCGTGGTAATGCGTCTATTACTCAAAACAACCAAGCTTTATTTGTTATTGATGGTGTTCCTATTAGTAACGTTAACACCAGCTCTAATAAAGATGGTTGGGGTGGTTATGACTACGGTAATGCTGCTAGTGATATTAACCCTGACGATATAGCATCTGTTTCTGTATTGAAAGGTGCTGCTGCAACTGCTCTTTATGGATCACGTGCTGCAAACGGTGTTATTGAGATTACAACTAAAAGAGGAACTAAAAGAGAAGGTATTGGAGTTACTATTAACTCCGGTGTAACATTTAACTCTGCCGATCCTAGTTCTATGCCAAAATGGCAAGATAAATATGGTGAAGGTTACGGTGCTTTTTATGATGATCCAACCGGATATTTCTTTTATGAAGATATGACAGGCGACGGAATTCCTGATTTAGTTGCTCCTACTTCTGAAGATGCATCTTGGGGTGCTGCTTTTGATCCAAATTTAATGGTTATTCAATGGGATGCTTTAGATCCAAATGCACCTAATTATGGTGTTGCAACTCCATGGGTTTACCCTGAAAATGATTACCATTATTTCTTTCAAACAGGTGTTCGTTATACTAACAACATTACCTTTGAAGGTGGAGATGAAAAAGGAACTTTCCGTTTATCTTATACCAATAATGATGAAAAAGGAATTCTTCCTAACTCTTCTATAGAAAAACATGTAATTAACTTTAGTGGAAGCCGTAATTTAAGTGATAAATTGACTATTGATGCTAATGTTACTTATACTAATCAAAATGCTATTGGTCGTTACGGAACCGGTTATGACGGAGGAAACGTTATGCAGTCTTTCGGTCAATGGATAGGTGTACAAGTTGACTTTCAAAAATTAGAAGAACTTTATCTACGCGAAGATGGTTCTCAATTATCTTGGAACTCAAGTTATGTTGATGATCTACATCCAATTTATTTTGATAATCCTTATTGGGTACGTTATAAAAATTATAATGATGACCACCGTAACCGTATTTTTGGTTATTCTGCTGCAAATTATAAACTAAACGACTGGATTAGTGCTAAAGCAAAAGTTTCTATCGATTCTTATACAGAAGTACAAAACGAACGTATTGCTGTAGGATCTGTTGACCAATCTAAATTTAGCAGCTATACTCGTCAGAGTCAAGAATTGAACTATGACTTTATGTTGAATTTCAATAAAAACTTTGATAATATTTCTGTTACAGGTTTAGTAGGTACTAACGTACGCCGTAATACTGTTGAGTCTGTTTATGGTTCTACTGTTGGTGGTTTAGTTGTTCCCGATTTATGGGCAATTAGCAACTCTGTTTCTCCTGTTTATGTTTCTGAAGCATTGAACAAATGGGGAACCAATTCCATATTTGCAAATGTATCTTTTGGTTATAACGATTTCGTTTTTGTTGATTTAACTGACCGTTACGATGTTTCTTCTACATTACCTGAAGGTGATAATGGATTTAACTACTACTCTGCATCTACCAGTGTACTTTTATCAGAATTGGATCTTTTTAAAGATATGCCTGTTCTTTCTTTCTTAAAACTAAGAGCTAACTACGCTGAAGTTGGTAATGATGCTCCCGTTTATAGTTTGTACTCTACTTATGCAAAAGGAACAAACTGGGGAAGCAATGCTTTATTTTCAGTTAGTAGCACTATGTTGAATCCTAACTTAAAGCCTGAGCGTACAAAATCTTTCGAGGTTGGTTTAGAAGCTAATTTCTTCGATAATCGCGTTCGTGCAGATGTTGCTTATTATAATAACCGTTCTATTGACCAGTTAATGCCTGTTACTGTTTCTCCACTTTCCGGATATTCTAGTATTTGGATGAACTCTGGTGAAATTGAAAATAAAGGTATAGAATTATCTTTAACAGCAAATGTTATGAAAACAGATAATTTTAACTGGGATATCAATGTAAACTGGTACAAAAACAGCAATGAAGTTGTAAGACTATATCAAGCTGAATCAGGTGAAGAAGTAAAAAATATTATGATAATGTCTGCTTGGGATGTTTCAATTAATGCTGTTGTAGGTGAACCTTATGGAGTTATTCGTGGTATTGATTATGTTTATCATGACAATGGCGAACCTATGGTTAATGCTAATGGTTATTATATGATGGGTGACGATCCTGCTGCTAATATTGGTAGTATTCAACCCGATTGGAATGCCGGTTTGTCTTCAAGAATGTCTTATAAAGGATTCTCTTTGAATGTTTTATTTGATGGACAAAAAGGTGGAGATATTTACTCTGTTAATACTAAATACGGACAAGCAACCGGTGTTTATGAAGAAACTGCCGGTACTAACGTATTGGGTAACCCAACACGTGATAATATTGTTTCTCTTACTGATGGTGAGTATTCTCAACATTTCAGTGGTGGTTTACCATTATCTGAAGCTGATCCTACTTCAGGAGGTATCATCCTTCCCGGTGTAAAAGAAGATGGAACTCCTAACGACATTTTGGTTTCTGCCGGACGTTGGGGTCGTGCATTCTATTACAGAAACAGTCCAACAGCTCGCTACGTATTTGATGCTTCTTATATTAAATTCCGCGAACTTTCTTTTGGCTACACTTTAAACAAAAATTTAGTTGCAAAAACTCCATTTAACAATATTACTTTCTCTGTTATTGGACGTAACTTAGCTATCTTGTTTAAAAATACTGATCATTTTGATCCTGAAATGTCTCTAGGTTCCGGTAATGCTCAAGGTATTGAAACAGGAGCTTATCCAACAACCAGAAGTATTGGATTTAACTTAAAACTTGGTATTTAATTTAAACCTTAAAAAATAGATTATGAAAACAATTAAATATATATTAATGGTGTTGGTTATCGCTATCACAGTAACTTCTTGTGAAAAGCCTGATAATATCAACCCTAAAGCCGCAACATCTGTTCCAGTAGGAACTCTGTTTTCAAATGCGGAGGTTTCTCTTGTCAACCAGATAAACAGCATGAGTGTTAATTATAACACTACTCGTTTACTGGTTCAATATTGGCAAGAAACAACCTACTTCTCTGAAGCACGTTATGACTTCTCTTCACGTAATATTCCTGACAATTATTCTACGGCTTTATACCGTAATGTAATTATGGATTTAAAAGAGGCTAAAACCATTTTAAATGCCAGTGAATTTACAGGAGGCCTTGCTACTCAAAGAGATAATCAAGTAGCCATTGCCGATATTTTACAAGTATATGCATATCAGGTAGCTGTTGATGCTTTTGGTGATATGCCTTATACAGAAGCTCTGCAAGGTATTGCTGATCCTTCTCCTGCTTATGATGATGCTGCTTCTATTTATACTGATCTTTTGGCTCGTTTAACTGCTGATATTGCAACTTTAGACGCTTCTCAAGGTAGTTATGGTAGTGCCGACTTTATTTATGGTGGCGATGTTGCTAAATGGAAAAAATTTGCTGCATCTTTAAAATTGCGTGCAGGTATGCGTTTAGCTGATGTTAATCCAACCGCAGCTCAAGCAGCTGTTGAGTCTGCTTATAGTGCAGGTGTTTTTGCTAACGAAGACGAGAGTGGAATTCTTTATTATTCCGGAGTTTCTCCTCACGTAAATACTATCTATTCCGGATTCTTTGTTGATGGTCGTAAAGATTATATCCCAACAAATACACTTATTGATTATATGAAATCATTAGATGATCCACGTTTACCTCTTTATTTTGATATGGTAGATGGTGATTATATTGGTGCTGAAGCTGGAGCTGATGCTGCTGCTACTTATACTAACTATTCTCATTTTGCTGATCGTTTCTTCCAGCCTGATTTTGAGGCTATCTTAATTGATTATGTTGAAACAGAATTTCTATTAGCAGAAGCTGCACAACGTGGCTGGAATGTTGGTGGAGCTGCTGAAGATTATTTCAATAATGCGGTTACTCAGAGTATTCTTTATTGGGAAGGAACTCAAGCAGATGCCGATGCTTATTTAGCTGCTCATCCTTACGATGCTGCTAACTGGAAAGAGTCTTTAGGAATGCAAAAATGGTTAGCTCTTTATAACCGTTCTGTTGAAGCTTGGGCTGAATGGAGAAGACTTGATTATCCGGTTTTAAATGTTCCAACAGGAATGGTTTACGGTGATATTCCTTCTCGTATGCCTTATCCATTTAATGAGGTTAAAAATAACGAATCGAATTATAACGCTGCATCTGCTGCAATTGGTGGTGATGATATGCGTACTAATTTATTCTGGGATATTTATGATCCTTTTTAACTAAGGTTTAATTACCTAATGTTTAGGAAAGGGCTGCTTTTTACGAGCAGCCCTTTTTTTATGTGAATTAAAAACTATCATAGATTTATTGAAGTTATATTCATATAGCCAAAATCCTCCTCTTATTTTGCTTACCCTCAATCATTACCAATATGTTTCAGGTATTTCTTCTCTCAAAATAAGCCGAATATCCATTAGAGCTGCTTTTTTATTAATTTTACCCAACAATTTATAATAAACTTAATAATGAGTAAGGACTATATAATTCCTCGTATTTTTTTTGCGTTCTTTTTGTTTTCAATTGCATTTTCTCTGCAAGCACAAACGGTAAATTTAAAATTAATAGAAACCAGTGATATTCACGGAGCTATTTACCCTTGGGATTTTAAGAACGATAAAGCCGCAGCTACTTCTTTGGCTCAAATATATACCTATATAGAAGAGCAAAGATTAGATAAGAAACAAGAACTTATTCTTTTAGATAATGGTGATATTTTACAAGGTCAGCCCGTGGTTTATTATTCTAATTTTGAAAAAACAGATACCGAACATATTTGTGCTAGTGTAATGAATTATATGAAATATGATGCAGCAACAGTTGGAAATCATGATATTGAAGCAGGGCATAATGTTTACGATAAAATAGAAAAGGAATTTGATTTTCCTTGGATGGCTGCCAATGCTGTAAATACAAAAACCGGAAAACCTTATTTTAAACCCTACACTATTTTAAACCGTAAAGGAGTTAAAATTGCTATTCTTGGATTAATTACTCCGGGAATTCCTATGTGGTTGCCAGAAAAAATATGGAGTGGTATAGATTTTCAAGATATGATACTAACTGCCAAAAAATGGGTGAAAATAATCGAAGAGAAAGAACATCCGGATATATTGATAGGTCTTTTCCATTCGGGTGTAGAGTGGAACTATAATGGGCAAACAGCCGATATGTTACGGAATGAGAACGCATCACAGCTTGTGGCCGAACAAGTTCCCGGTTTTGATGTGGTATTTGTTGGTCACGACCATAAGAGTTGGAATTATTGGGTAAATGATGCCGAAGGAAATAAGGTTTTGATTCTTGGCACAAAAGGTTCAGCGGGTACAGCAACTGAGGCAACTATTATTTTAAATAAAAATAAAGAAACAAATGTTTGGGAAAAAGAAATTACCGGAAATGTAATTACCGTTGAAAATTACAAACCCCATCAGGCATTTATAAATGAATTTAGTTCGCAAATTAAAGAAGTAAAAGATTACGTTTCTAAACCTATTGGTCAATTTACCGAAGCAATATCAACAAAAGAATCTTTCTTTGGCAACTCTGCTTTCATCGATCTTATCCAGCGTATTCAACTCGATTTAACAAAGGCCGATATTTCTTTTGCATCTCCTCTTTCCTATAATGCCGAAATAAATAAAGGAGAAGTATATGTGCGAGATATGTTTAATTTATATAAATACGAGAATCTGTTATATACTATGAAAATGAGCGGTCAGGAAATAAAAGATTATCTCGAATATTCTTATGGCTACTGGTTTAACCAAATGCAAAACGAAGATGATCACTTGCTTAACTTTTCTCGCGACAATAAAGGACAAATTATTTTATCTCACGGAAATCCGCAATTAGCAGTTAGTTATTATAACTTCTCTTCAGCAGCGGGAATTAATTATACTGTTGATGTATCGAAAGAAATGGGCGAAAAAATAAAAATACATTCTCTGTCTAATGGCAAAGCATTCGACTTGAAGAAAATATATTCTGTAGCCGTAAACTCTTATCGTGGTAATGGAGGAGGTGGGCATTTAACACTTGGCGCAAAAATTCCTGAAAATGAAATAACAGCAAGAATAACCACTTCTACACAGAAAGATTTACGTTACTATCTTATGAAATGGATTGAAAAAGAGAAAATAATTACACCTCAGAAGTTAAATAATTGGAATGTGATTCCAATCAATTGGGTGAAAAAAGGAAAAGAAAAGGATTGGCAGATAATGTTTCAAAACCAATAAGACTTTTGAGTTTTAAATGATGTCTCTTTAGTTTTAAAAAGATCTGTTTTTATATCGTTGCATTAAAAACATATGGATTATGAAATATATATCTTTAAAAGTAAGCTTAGTATTTATTTTGGGAAGTCTGTTATTTACCTCCTGTAAAAACCAAAATTCCTATACAAAAACTTCTGACTTACATATCAGACAATTAGTTGATACTGTCGGTTTCACTCAGTATCCTTGGCAAATGGATAGTATTGTATCTCGCATAGGCAAAGAAGATAAGATTAAAACAGAGAAGATTTACAAAATGGTTATTAACCCACATGATGATTATGCTTATGCTGCAGGCTTATATTTAAAAACTCTGGAAGGAATAAAAGCAAATACGGTTGTTTTAATTGGGGTTGCTCATAAAGCAAGGAATTTTCAACTTGAGAATAAACTTGTTTTTGGTGACTTTGATACTTGGAAAGGGACATTTGGAAATGTTAGAATTTCTCCTCTGAGAGATAAACTTATACAAAAGCTATCTAAAGAAAACTATGTAATTCACGATAGTATGATGCAGATAGAACATTCTTTAGAAGCCCTCACTCCCTTTCTTCAAATGAAGAATAAAAATATTGAGATAATTCCATTGTTGGTTCCCTATTTCACTTATAAGAATATGGATTCATTTTCGGATGATTTCGCAAAAGCGTTGCAAGAAATTATGTCAGAAGAAAAACTTCAGTTTGGGAAAGATATAGCCATTATTGTTTCAAATGATGCCATTCATTACGGGGATACTGATTGGGGCGGAAAAAATATGGCTCCTTTTGGAGTTGACTCTGCGGGCACAGCAAAAGTAATTCAGAAAGAAATGGAAATTATTGATAATTGTTTAATAGGGACATTAAATTCGGAAAAAATAAGACGCTTTAATAAATATACTGTCCAAGAGGATAATTTTAAAGAGTACAAATGGACTTGGTGCGGAAGATATACTCTTCCTTTTGGACTGATGGTTGCCAATAAATTAAACTCGTTAATAACAGATGAACCGTTAAAAGGAACTTTAATTGATTATCGTAGCAGCATTAGCAATCCACATATTCAGGTAAAAGATATTGGTATGGGAACAACAGCTCCTGCAAATCAACATCATTGGGTAGGATATGTAGGAATATCTTATGAATAAAAGATAGTATTCTATATTTAAAGATAGGATTCAGCTCAAAAACCGAATTCTATAAAAAATTCAGTTTGCACACTTTACGGTGGAGTGTCTTAAAATCCAACATTAAAACCTGCCGAAACAGTTAGTTGATCTCCTTGATAATAAGTAGGAGTCCACATATTCAGCAGCTCAGTTTCTCCGGAAATATCGCTTTTCATAGCATTAATATAAACATACACATTGCTGACTACTTCGTAGCGAATATCTAAAGATAGAGTTTTGTTTTCCCAACTTACGCTTTCCATAAAAGGAGTTCCGATAATAATACTCGCATTATCATCGTATTCTACATAAGGTCCATGTTTTGCCCAAAAAGCTTCTGCTTTAATATGCAGTCCACGTATTGGTTTAAAAGTTATTCTCAGATATATTTCTTCTGCATTATCTCCTAAATAATGTCCCAAATTATATTGGTTAGATTCATAAGTTGTTGTTTCAATCGGATGCTGATAAGGTCCCGGAAGAGTGCGTGTGTATTCCGCCGTGAAGCTTAAGTTTTTTAAAGGGAAATTACTTAACTGAAAGCCACCTTTCCAACTAAAGAAATTATGCACAGTAGAATCGCCTATTCGTGTAAATTTTATTTCATCTGCAAATAAACTACCATAAAGCTGTAAATGTTTGAAATAACGAATAGAAATATCGCCAAATAATTGTGAATTTTGTCCGGCTTGTCCGTAGCTATCTGTAGCATTATAAGTGTGATCTACCGACTTATAAATAAACAAAGGAATCCAAAATCCCGGATGATCATAATCGCTATAAATAATAGAATTTCCAACAGAGATATTTACCCAATCGAAAGGGGAAATAGAAAACATATTAGCAGAAATCCATTTTGGACGAAATACAGAGCGAAAACGGTCATCATCCCAATAAGAGCGAGAGCTATCAACAACTTCTGAGACTAACCAACCGTGGATATAATTAAATTCGAGCCATTTAGCCGGCTTTAGTTTTAATGAAATATGAGCAAAAGAAGGCTGTTGTCCACCAAAAATATTAGCACCATGCTGATTGCTTCCCCATTCAAAATGATCCTTTATTAAGGCAATACTTCCCCAATCCCAGGCATAAGTTACTCCGCCTCGCATTTCGCTCCAATCGACACCACCATTCTCACTTCCTTTATAATTTCCACCTTCAAAAAGAGTTAAAAATTCAGGATTTCCAAAACGAATACTTGTATGGTTATCGCGTAAGCTGGCATAAAAACCAAAATGCTCACCAACATAAGCATGTGCTTCTAATCCACCATAGCTAAAACTTTCCGTTCCGTTATCGTTTTTAATAAAAGAATAAGAATATAAAGGCTGTGCCTGAAAACGAAAAAGCTCATCTTTATAAAATCCGCCAAAGGGATGGATCCCGGTACCAAAACCATTAGAGTGTTTTAAGATATCGAAAGTGGGGTTTAAGTGAAGAGGCTTATCTTCTTCTAACATATAAGCCAACTGATAAAATTCCAACTCTTTTGATTGACGTTTATTGAGTTCTCCTTTAAATTCCGCAGCCTCGTTTAGTTTTTGGGCTATAAATTCTCTTGAATAGGGTTTTATAGCACCATTGATAACTATCAGTTGTTCATTTGCTAATTCGTCTAAAAAGCTGTAAATGTTTTTATTACTTATGTGCTCATAAACAACTTGAGCATAGCTAAAGCCGCTGATAAATAGCGAAATAAGGATGACATATATTTTAATTTTCATAGTAATTCTCTAAGTGATAAAACTACTTCTTTTTACGAAAAGAAAGAAATAGCTGTGCAAGATAATAAATGCTTTTGTAATGAATCTTTCGGAAGCGACCATAGTTTACTAACTGTCCACCGAATTTAGATTTGAATTCGCGAACTCCATAAGGTATATTTGGGAATCCGGCTCCCATAAAATCAAAACTCGAATATTTATTCTCTTTGGCAAAATGCAAACCTGTCCAAGTAGCTAAAACTGAAGGATAAAGTTTTTTAAACTCTTTGTCGTTACCTGCGACATACCATTCATAAACAGTTTTTCCGTTATAAAGTGGAAGCATTATACCTCCAATAATTTTGTTGTGATAACTGACTAAAAGATATTTTCCAACATTTTCTTTAACGTGAAATTCATAAAAAGCTTTGAAAAACGACCAAGATGGAAGCGGTTTCTTTATTCTTTTATTGTAAAGATTTCTTAGTATTTGATAGAAATCTTTAACTTGTTCTATTGTTGGGTTATCAATAATTACTGCTCCTCGTTCAAAACCCTTTTTAACTTGTCTGATTTTACTCTTAGATAATTTAGGCTCTAATTCGTCATTTTTTAATGGAACAAAATAATTAAGGTGAGGTTCATATTTAAAACCACACTCTCTAAACTCATCTGTAAAATAGCTCCAGTTGTGAATATTTCTGATTTCCGAATAAATAGCTCTTCTTTTTACAAAAGAGGTATAGGTTTTCATTAAGCCACTAAATATTTTCGATCCCTTTTGAGGCAATAAAGGTCCGCCAATGATTAAACTGCGTTTTAACCATTTACCAATAATAGGATAGGGTGTTTTTTGAATGACAAATAAAAACCCTGCAATTATTCTTTTATTCTGTGTATTTATAGCCAAGCAATAGTAGGGAGTAAAATCATTTGCTTGGTGGTATAAATCAAACATTAAATTTGTTTGGAATGCATTTCCACGACTATGCTGCAGAACAAAATTATCCCAGCTTTTATCAAGACGATATTTTACAATTTTAAATTGTATCATCAGTTAGCATTATCTTTTTTATTATCTTTCTGAGACTAAATTTGGTAAAATACATCCCTGAAATAGAGCCTAATAAATTATATATTAAATCGAGTGGATTATATGATCTTCCGGAAATCCACAATTGATGAATTTCATCAATAACAGCAAACAAAAGTAAACCGAGAATAAATAAGTAATATTTTTTTACGGAAAAGAAACCGTTTTTGTCTGATTTCCACAAAACAAATAGTCCGAATAATATTGCAAACACTCCAAAATGCTCTAAATAATCTAAACGAAAAGGCTCATCCCATATGTTAATTTCTTGTGTTGGAATATTGGGTAATGAAGAGACAATAGCAATAAATATTAACCAAAGGCAGAAAATGGTTTTCAGCAGCGTTTTGTTTTGATACAATGATTTTATCATATTATTTACTCCTGGCTTTTTTAAATAAAATATTGTAAAATGCTTTAAAGAAATAGTTGATGTCAGTTAGTAAAGGGTGCTTTTCATGAGCTTTAAGATAGCGCATTTCAGAAGCCATAATTTCTTCGAGTGTAATTGGCATATCAACATAAAAAGGCGGGATAAGTCCGGGTTTTGACTTTAATCGTCGCTCTTTTAATTCATCGGTATACAAATTAAAATAGTGTTCGCTTAGTGGTCGAACACCTACAATTTTCATTTCTCCTTTAAGAACATTTAAAATCATTGGTAGTTCATCAATCCAAAATTTGCGCATAAGTTTCCCCGAGGAGGTTACCCTAAAGTCGTCTTTAAACTTTCCACCTTCTTGCAATTGACTTTTCTCATAAACATAGGCTTGCAAGTATTCTGAAAAAGGGTGCATTGTACGCATTTTATATACTCCGAGGATTTTCCCGTTTTTTCCGTAACGTCTGAGTTTTATAAGAGGACCATAAGTTGGAGAAGCATCAAAAACCGGGATGTCAATTTTTCTTGCGGCAAAATAAAATTGTTGGTCAATAAATTTCTCATCGATAAGCTCGAAACCACAACTGTATAACCTGCCAAGTGTTTCTGCTCTTGACATAACACGATTTCTTCCTCCGGTTAAAAGGAAATAAAACTTCTTTGTAAAAACCAGTTTAGGCATTACACGCTTTACTAAAAAGTCGAAGAAATAATATATCCAATTAAGTATCGGAGGATATTTTTTGAGTAATCGTTTTTTTCTATCAGTATAGGTTTCAACATTATTAATGTAAATGCCTCCCATTTCGAGTTTAGCATTAACAGCTTCAAAAAATTTATTGATATATTGAATATCATTGATTCTCTTTAGATTAATAATGTATTTATAGTTTGCTTTGGGTTGGTTTGTTAAATTGAATTTAGTTGTGGTGGAAATAACTAAAGCATCGTCGGTAGTAAGCCGGGTATATTTTTTTATAAACTTAAATGGATTAGATCCAATTTCATCAACAATTAATTTTTTGAGTTTTTCGTAGAACTTACCTTTTGGAGTAGTATCATCAATAACAGGGAATTCTTTGCCAATTTTATTTTTATCTTTTTTCTCTTGACGGATTTCCCACTCGCCGACTTGTTCCATACCACTACTCATCTCTTTATCGAGCAAATAGAAGTAACTTATAGCACCTTCAATAACAGTTGCAATTACAACAGTTATAACTATCATCAATCGCGAATAGCTTAAGCTAGCAAAAAAGATAACAAAAGTAATGGTGAATAAAACAAACAAATTACTTTTAATAATATTGAAAAGGTTGTCGCTTTTATTCTTTAGTTTCTGAAGTTTGTACTTTTTAAATAGAAAAGAAGAAATAATCCAGATGCTTTCGAATATCAAAAACGGCATCCAATAATAATTGAATATAGCTTTCTCCTTACCGGTCTTAAAATAAGCAGCAATTAAGAAGGCAAAGAAGACGATAAAAACATCTACAAAAGCAAATAATAGCGTTCGCCGCTTCATGAGTGCATTAATTTTGTAGCGAATTTAAAACAATTATTGGAGTTAGACTGTTTTTTGCCGGAAGAATGACCTAAAGAAAAGCATTTGTTGGTTAATGTATTTTATTATTTTTGCAATGAATTTTTAATTATAATTTATGGACTTAAGTAAAATCTTATCAATAGCCGGTAAACCCGGGTTGTACAAAATGATCTCAAATACCAAAAATGGAGTTTTGGTTGAATCTTTACTCGACGGAAAACGTATTCCGGCATTTTCGCACGAAAGGATTAGTTCTTTAGAGGAAATCAGCATTTTTACGGAAACTGACGATGTTCCATTAAAGCAAATTTTTCAGTCGATGTACAATATTATGAATCAGCAACCGGCTCTCAGTCACAAATCAAGTGCCAAAGAATTGACGGATTTCTTTGAAAGTGTTTTGCCTGATTATGATAGCGATCGTGTTTATGTTTCGGATATAAAGAAAATGGTACAATGGTACAATATACTTCAATCAAAAAGCTTGATTGATCTTAGTGAAGACCCTGAAACAAAAGAAACAGATTCGGAAGACAAGGACAACGAAAAAGAATAAATATTAAGCCTGATGTAAATCGGGCTTTTTTTATAATTTTAAACAATGTATAAATCTATTATTCGTCCCCTTTTATTTAAGTTTTATGCTGAAGATGTTCATCATTTTGTGCGTTTTTGCTTATGGTTATTTTTCAAAATTCCCGGGTCTAAATATGTGGCAAAACAAATATTTGTTGTTCAAGATAAACGCTTGGAACGAGAAGTGTTTGGACTTAAATTTTCTAATCCTGTAGGTATTGCTGCCGGCTTTGATAAAGATGCCACTATGTTTAATGAGCTGAGTTATTTGGGCTTTGGTCATATAGAAATAGGGACAGTTACTCCAAAAGCACAGTCCGGAAATCCAAAACCACGTTTATTTCGCTTACCTAAAGACAAGGCTTTAATCAATCGGATGGGTTTTAATAATGGTGGTGTTTTAGCGGCCGCCGATAATCTGAAAAACCGAAAAACAAAAGCTGTTATTGGTGGGAATTTAGGGAAAAATACCCTCACGCCTAACAACGAAGCGGTAGATGATTATGTTGCTGTTTTTGAGGGATTATACGATGTGGTAGATTATTTTGTGGTGAATGTAAGTTGTCCAAATATCAGCGATTTGCACGAATTGCAAGATCAAGAATACCTCGAAGCCATATTGAATGCTGTAATGGAAAAGAATAAGGCAAAGCCAAAGCAGAAACCCATTTTACTAAAAGTTTCGCCAGATTTAAATAATGCACAGTTGGATGAGGTGATTACGGTTATCAAAAAAACTAAAATACACGGTGTAATTGCTGTGAATACTAGTGTGAGTCGTGAAGGTTTAAAAACGGATCAGGAAAAAGTAAAAGCTATTGCCAATGGTGGTTTAAGCGGAAAGCCATTGAATAAAAGATCCACAGAGGTGATAAAATACTTGACAGAAAAATCAAATGGAGCTTTTCCAATTATTGCCGTTGGCGGAATATTTACTGCTGAGGATGCAATAGATAAACTGAATGCAGGAGCCTCACTTGTTCAGGTGTATACTGGGTTTATTTATGAAGGACCGTTTTTAGCAAAAAGAATTAATAAAGAGATTCTAAGTCGAATGTAACAAGTGATCTGTGACGAGTAACTGGTTACCTGTCAGCCCTCGCTCATCCTAATCTCCAAATTAGGTTGGATGTTTGAATTTGTTTCTGACAAATAATTGTTTGAAATGTAATGCGGTTAGGAGACCGCAATGTATAACAAGCTTAATTAGAAATTAAGCTTAGCGTTGTTCAACACATCAATTCATTAGCGTTTCAATCTCCTCAATCTCAATTGGAATATCAGCCATAAGGTTTAGGGGTCCATCTTCGGTAATCAAAATGTCGTTTTCAAGACGAATCCCTAACTTTTCTTCAGGAATATAAATTCCGGGTTCGCAAGTTAAAACCATGCCTGCTGTTAGTGGAGTATTTCTATCACCTACATCGTGTACGTCTAATCCAAGGTGATGATTTACACCATGCATAAAATACTTTTTATATAGTGGATTTTTCGGGTCTTGATTTTGCTTCTCTTCCTCGCTAAAAAGCCCTAAATCAATAAGCTCTTTTTCGATTAATTTTTTAGAAAGTCTATCCAAATCATCGAGAGAAGTTCCTACAGTCATGTTTTCGGTAAGTGTATTTATTGTGCGTAAAACGGCTTGATAAACATCTTTTTGTCTTTCTGTAAATTTCCCGTTTACAGGAATAGACCTCGACATATCTGCGCTGTAATTGGCATATTCGGCACCAAAGTCAAACAAAATCACATCGCCATCCTGACAGACTTTATCATTTTCTATATAGTGTAGCGTACAGGCGTTTTTACCGGAGGCGATAATAGGATAATAGCCATGACCATTAGCCCTGTTTCGTGTAAATTCATGTTCAATTTCTGCCTGAATTTCGAATTCCATAACTTCAGGCTTTACAAATTTAAGCACCCGACGAAAAGCTTTATTTGTAATTTTACAAGCCTCTTTTAAAAGATTAATTTCCGTCTCTGATTTTATCATACGCATCCCATACAAAATGGGAGCAGAGCGTTCAAAAATATGTAAGGGATAGAGCTGTCTTATTTCTTTTGCAAAACGCTTTTCTCCACTTTCAACTTTTGAGTCATATTTTGGATATTCGTAGTCGTTGAGATAGATATTTTTCGCATAAGATGCAGCTTCTCTAATTATCATATCCATTTCATCTAACCAATGTATGTTCTCAATTCCGGAAGTTTCGCTAGCTTCTTCTTGGGTGTACTTATGCCCATACCAAACAGCAATAGTTTCATTGGTTTTTAAAATAAAAAGTACTTCTCTAAGTTTGGGATTAGGACAATCGGGAGCCAACATCAGAATACTTTTTTCTTGGTCGATACCGCTGAGATAAAATAAATCAGATGATTGTCGAAAAGGAAAATACTGATCCCCATTTCTTGGTTGTTCATCATTTGAAACAAAAAGAGCAATAGAATTAGATTCCATTCTTTTTACGAAATTCTCTCTGTTTTTTGTAAAAAATTGATTTTCAATTTTATGATATCTCATCCTGAAACTGAATTATTTATAATAAGTACAAATTAATTAAATCCTTCTGATATGCTGCCTTTTTAATGGCTTTAAATCTTACATTTGTGTTTTGTTTGAAACAAAAATACAGAAATTATTTATCAAAAATCTAAAACATATACTAAATAAAAATTCATTATGATTAAACAAAGAACCTTTTCATCGATTACAAAGAAAGTAATCATGTCGTTAGCGGGTTTGTTTTTAATTATCTTTTTGCTTGTCCATTTGGGCATCAATTTGTTTTTAATGCCGTTAACAGAAAATCACCAAGAGATTTTTGAGTTACTTGCTGGCTTTATGGCAACCAATCCGGTTATTAAAGTCTTCGAAGTAGTTCTTTTTGGAGGATTTATTATTCACATTATTTATGGTATTATTGTTCAACTACAAAACTGGGCTTCACGTGGTAACGTAAGATATAAGTCTGGTAGTAAAACAAATACAACATTCTCTTCACAGACTATGATTTATACCGGATTATTGGTGTTCTTATTTTTAGCTTTACACTTGTATCAGTTTTATTTTCTAAAATTAGGATTGAACTCAACAACATTTGTAGATGCACATGGTCATCCCGAATTTTATAATGTTGCTGTAGCCTTGTTTACTACACAACCTATTTATTCTGTAATTTATATTATAACATTTGTAATTTTAGGTTTCCATTTGAATCATGCTTTTCAATCGGCTTTTCAAACATTAGGATGGGATCATCCTAAATATAAATCTGTTATAAAAATTGCCGGAAGTGTATATGCTATAGTTGTTCCTGCGGGATTTATTACGATTCCTTTGTATTTTTTGATAATGCAATAATTTGCTAATCCCTAAAAAAGAATTAAAATGACAAAATTAGATTCAAAAGTACCCCAAGGCCCAGTAGCCGAAAAGTGGACCAATTATAAAGCTCATCAAAATTTGGTGAACCCTTCGAACAAAAGAAAAATTGACATTATAGTAGTAGGAACAGGATTAGCCGGTGGTGGTGCTGCCGCTTCTTTTGGCGAACTTGGCTTTAATGTTAAGAATTTCTGTATTCAAGACAGCCCTCGTCGTGCACATAGTATCGCAGCACAAGGAGGTATAAATGCAGCAAAAAATTACCCAAGCGATGGCGATTCCGTTTATCGTTTGTTTTATGATACTGTAAAAGGTGGCGATTATCGTGGTCGTGAGTCAAATACTTATCGCTTAGCAGAAGTAAGTAATAATATTATTGATCAATGTGTTGCTCAAGGAGTTCCTTTTGCTCGCGATTATAGTGGATATTTAGATAATCGTTCTTTTGGTGGTGCTCAGGTATCGCGTACTTTTTATGCTCGCGGTCAAACCGGACAACAATTGTTGTTAGGTGTTTACGGTGCTTTGAGTAAAGAAGTAAATAAAGGTAGCGTTACAATGTACACTCGTAGAGAAATGCTTGACTTAGTTGTTGTTGACGGAAAAGCACGAGGTATAATAACTAGAAATTTGATAACAGGTGAAATAGAACGCCATTCTGCACATGCGGTTGTTATTGCTACAGGCGGATATGCCAATGTTTTCTATTTGTCAACAAATGCAATGTCTTCTAATATTGGAGCTCCAATTCAGTCTTGGAAACGTGGAGCATTCTTTGCTAACCCTGCTTTTATGCAAATTCATCCAACCTGTATTCCTGTTCATGGCGATTTTCAATCTAAATTAACTTTAATGAGTGAGAGTTTACGTAATGACGGACGTATTTGGGTTCCTAAAAGGAAAGAAGATGCAGAAGCTATTCGTAATGGTAAATTAAGTCCGATAGATTTAAAAG
>JAGGWH010000078.1 GCA_021157585.1 Bacteroidales bacterium
ATATAGTTGATTATTAAAATATTTTAAACCTTATAAACATAGTGTTAATATTAATAAAGTTAAAAAGTAATAGATAAAAATTGTATTTCAAATTGTTTATAAGTCAGTAATAAATCTGAATAAAATAGTATAAGTTTTATGTTTTATAGAATAATGTAGGAGGCTTGTTAATAAAAGACAATTTATAAACAATTATTAACAGGAAATGAACATTATGTTAAGAGTGTTTTTATTAATTGTGTATTTTTATTGAAAATAAAGTACATATAAATTATTTTTAAGTATTTACAAAGCTTAGCTAAGCAATATCTTTAAATTTGCAAAAAAAAATATAATGATAGATAAAACCATTACACTTCCAATTGCTTCTGATCATGGAGGCTTTGCGATGAAAGAATTCTTAATTGATAAACTTCAAAAAGCTGGTTTTAAAGTAAAAGATTTTGGTACTTTTTCTGAAGAAAGTGTAGATTATCCCGATATAATTCATCCACTTGCTAAAGCTATAGATACAGGCGTTTACCCTCTTGGAATAATTATGTGCGGAAGCGGAAATGGTGCTCAAATTACGGCTAATAAATATGCCGGTGTTAGAGCCGGATTATGCTGGTCGGTAGAACAAGCAAAACTTATACGCTTACATAATGATGCTAATATTATTTCTATTCCGGGTAGATTTGTAGATTTTGATATTGCCTGGAAAATGATAGAAGTATTTTTAAATACTGAATTTGAAGGTGGCAGACATAATACACGTGTTAAAAAAATTTCACAAACTCTTTAATTGAAAGAAAAATATGTCGCTAATTGCAGAAAAATTTTTAAAAGAATCAAAACTAAAAGCCTTTGATCTGGAGCACAGAAAGAAGATAAATTTTAATATAGGAAGATATAATGAAGCTTTTAAAAAGGGATTGTTGCAATATGATAATTTAGACTTAGCCAAAAACAGAGCCGCTAATATTAAAATAAAAGTAATTAACGATTTAGATCAATATTTAATAGAATTTGAACAAAATTTTACAAGAAACGGTGGTAAGGTTATTTGGGCAGTTGACGCTGAAGAAGCTAAAAACGAAGTGCTTAAAATTATAAAAACACATAAAGCCGAGCACGTAGTTAAGATGAAATCGATGACTACTGAAGAAATAGAACTTAATGCCTTTCTTGAAAAAAATGGAATAGAATCATTAGAAACAGATTTAGGAGAATATATTGTTCAGTTAGCCAACGAAAAACCCTATCATATTGTTACTCCAGCTATGCATAAATCAAAAGAGGATATAGCTCTTTTGTTTAATGAAAAAATGGGGTGGAATGAAAATTTGAGTCCTGAAGAAATTACAAACAAAGTAAGATTAAAACTCAGAGAAAAATTTTATAATGCTGATATTGGTATTACAGGAGCTAATTTTTTAATTGCAGATACGGGATCTATTGCGCTTACAGAAAATGAAGGTAATGGTGTTTTAAGCATGTCTATGCCACCTGTTCATATCGCTATTGTGGGAATAGAAAAAATAATACCAAGTATAAACGATTTAGATATTTTTTGGCCATTATTAAGCAGTCACGGAACAGGTCAGCGTATGACTGTTTACAATAGTATTATTAGCGGTCCTAAAAAAGCTAATGAAAAAGACGGACCCTTAGAGAGTTATGTGATTATTTTAAATAATAAACGTAGCGAACTGCTTGCACAAGAAGAACAAAGAATAGCATTATCTTGTATTCGTTGTGGAGCTTGTTTAAATGTTTGTCCCGTATATAAAAATATTGGAGGACATACTTATGAAGCAACCTATAGCGGACCCATAGGTTCTGTTATTTCGCCTTGGTTATTGGGTATGAAGGATTATAAACACTTAAGTTTTGCTTCTACACTTTGTGGTGCCTGTACTGAAGTTTGTCCGGTTAATATTCCCTTGCACGATTTATTATTATTAAATCGTCGAGATGCTGTTGCTCAGAAACATACCACAACAATAGAAAGAATAACGGTTAAAGGAAGTACTAAATTTTTAATGAATAGAAAATGGTTTGATTTTTTTAGTTCTAAAACAAAGAATTTTTTCATTTCGCTTTTCATAAAAAAACTTTGGGGAAACAACAGAAAATTTCCTCCTTTTGCCGAAAAATCTTTTCACGATCAGTGGATAGAAAAGAATAAGACAAATTAGTTTTTTTTCTTACGAAACACTCTATTTACCCAACGTGGTAAAATAATTGCTCCAATAAATAAGTATGGATAATAAGTAATTAAACGCCAAAGTAAAGCCATAGGAACAACCCAGTTTTGATTAGGAATAAAATCACCTAAAAAATCGCTAAAGAAAATTTCTGCTAAACCGCTTCCTCCGGGTGTAGGACTAACCAAAAGCAATATCCACATACTTAACTGACGAGCATATATTAATAAATGTTCATATAATCCTAAACTTCCCATAAAGAACGCCATAAACATAAAATTAATTACTCCGTAACGACCCGTCCAAGCAACAACAGTAACAAAAAAAGATTTAAGCCAAAACGAAAAACTTTTTGTCTTAAACCATTTAGAAGTTTCTATTAACTGATCGGATAATAAACAAACATTATCTTGCCAACGTTTTATTAAAGGAAAGCGGAAAAGCCATCTAAATATTGCTTTAACAACATAAGGGTTTATAAAAATAGCATATCCTAATAGTGCCGTATAGATAAATATTAATCCGTAACCTAACCAAAAATAATATTTAAGCTGACTAAAATGATCTTGAAGAGGAAAAATATTATTTCCAAAAACAAGTAAAAGAATGGGTATGGAAATAATGAAAAAGATTTCATCTAAAAATATAGCCGTTAAAATAATAGCTGTACTTTTTCCTGCACTTATTTTTTCCTTAAAAAGAAAATAAATCGCCGGTGCGGTTCCCCCAACAACAGAAGGAGATATTGCCGAACTAAATTCCCAAAGTATAATTATTTCAAAAGCCTGGCGCCAACCTAATTTGTGACCTGTTAAAATTTTAATACGGATAATGTAAGCAAGATCCCGGACAAACATCATTAATACTGCGACAAAAATCCATAATGCCGCCCCTGCTGACCATTGAAAAAAAGAAAACTGATCGACATCAAAATTCCTAAATAATAAATAAGCCGCTACTCCTAAACCAATGACAATAGGTAGGATAATTCGGCTTGGTTTTAGAGAATCTAATATTTTTTTACCACTCTCGGTTTTAATCTTTTGCATAAATCTCAACAAAGGTAATCAAAGAATCGCTAGTCATAAATAAAAAAATAAAACATATAATATGACAAATAGTCAGACAATATTTATAATTATTGACAAATAGTCATAAATAATATGTTGGTATAAAATTTGAAAAAAGGGAAAAGAAACAAGGGTAAAAAAATATTAAATAATAAAATTAATTAAAGAAAGGAAATATCATGTTACGTTTAGTGAAATTTAACAACGAACCAACATTTGGAAATTTATTGAATCATTTTTTTGAGGGTGAATTTAATCGTTCAACTTATGAGCCTGCAGTAAATATTGGAGAAACAGACAAGTATTTTGAATTAGATTTGTTAATTCCCGGATATACAAAAGAGCAAATCAACATTGAATTGGACGATAATGTATTAACCATTTCAGCAGAAGTTGAACCAAAAGATGATGATTTAGAATGGAGAAAAGAATATTCAATAGAGTCTTTTAGTCGTTCTTTTAGTTTACCAAAAACTGTTGATGGCGAAGCTATTAAAGCCGAGCAAAAAGATGGTATACTACGATTAGAAATACCTAAAAAGAAAGAAGAGCAAAAGCTTAAAAAGCTTATAGCTATTGCATAAATTTTAGATTAGTTGATTGATTTGATTTTTTAAAACCGGGTTTTACTCGGTTTTTTTATGGGAATAACAAAAAGAGACCGTCCTTTTGAGACGGTCTCTTAATTTTATATATAGTGTTTATTATAAAATAAGCATAGCATCACCATAAGTAAAGAAATTATATTTTTCTTTTATAGCTACTTTATAAGCATCCATAATAAAGTCATAACCACCAAAAGCAGTTACCATCATTAACATGGAAGAATAAGGTAAATGGAAATTACTAACCATCGAATTGGCAATTTTAAACTCGTAATTAGGAAAAATAAAACGATTTGTCCAACCATCAAACGGTTTAAGGTGGCTTGAAATAGATGTTGAAGATTCCATACCTTTCATTACCGTTGTGCCAACAGCACAAACACGACGTTTGGTATTAATGGCTTTATTAACAATATCAGCAGCATCCTGACTTATAAATAATTCCTCGGAATCCATTTTGTGTTTTGTAAGATCTTCTACTTCGATAGCACGGAAATTTCCTAAGCCCGCATGAAGTGTAAGTTCGGAAAAATTAACACCTTGGAGTTCCAAACGTTTTAAAATTTCACGACTAAAATGTAAACCGGCAGTTGGTGCTACAACAGCACCTTCGTGTTTAGCATAAATTGTTTGGTATCGCTCATCATCAATAGCCTCAATAGGGCGCATATGTACTTTGGGTAATGGTGTTTCACCTAAGCGTTTTAATGTTTTTTTAAATTCTTTGTAAGTTCCGTCAAACAAAAAACGTAAAGTCCTACCCCTTGAAGTAGTATTATCTATAACTTCTGCAACTAATTCATCGTTTCCGAAATAGAGTTTATTTCCGATACGAATTTTTCTGGCAGGATCAACCAATACATCCCATAATCTAGACTCGCGATTTAATTCGCGTAATAAAAACACCTCTATTTTTGCACCTGTTTTTTCTTTTTCGCCATGTAAACGAGCAGGAAAAACCTTAGTGTTATTCAGCATAAACACATCACCGTCACCAAAATATTCCAATATATCTTTAAAGTTACGATGTTCTATTTTTTTTGTGTCACGATGTAAAACCATTAGACGAGATTCGTCACGGTTTTCTATAGGATAGTTAGCAATTAATTCTTCGGGTAAATTAAACTTGAATTTTGATAGTTTCATGTAAAGCTTTCTAATAAAACACTTTGTTTCCGTTTGCGCACCTAAAAATAGGAATTTAGCCTTTTAAAACGGGGTGCAAAAGTAATGTATTTTTACGCACGTGTCAAGGCATAAATGATTTATTTTAAAGTTGTTCTGTATGAGAGCTTTTTATTTCAGTTATCAAAATTATCGCGTTTAATAATCATAACTTTATTTTCGCCCAATTTTAGATAACCATATTCATAACAAAAATAGTAAATATGACCTTTTTTTGTGGTATAAGAAGATGTGTAATAATTGAAGTTAAAACCGGCATTAGTTAAAGAACCGATAGAAATAACTTTTTTATTAATCTTACCACTAGTATCTTCTAGTAGTTTTCTGTTTTTACGTAAAATACCATTAATGCGACGTACATGATTTTCTGCAGTTGCATTTTTTTCGTTATTGTAGGCGTTCCTGCATTGATCTGAGCAAAATTTTTTGTCAATACGACCACTGATAGGCTCTTGGCAATATAAACATAAACGTTCCATGAGAAAAAATTAATTCGAGAATATCGATTTTAGCTTAAAGCTCGAATTTACAAAAAAAACAATACATTTTAAATGTTTTTTGTCTGCATGCCTATTAATCTTTATACAATAAATCATATTTGCGTTTAAGCGAAAAAAACTTACTTTTGCCTATACTAAATTAGTCATATATATATGTTTAATATTCAATACCCTGAAACAGTTAGTAATAGGGTTTAGAGTTAAAAAAACAAATATTTTAATGTCTGACATTCCTTAAGAAATATAATTAACGCAGTAGAAAACAAATTACAAATGATAAATACACTTTATTCCTTATTCAAAACAGCGACTTTGTTAATTGTTCTAAGTCTGTTTTTTTCATCTTGTATTTCACAAAAAGAAATTAAATATCTTCAGCCGTCAGTGGAAGACTCACCTAATAGAAGTGAGTTCAGCAATGCAGATATTGAAGATTATCGATTTAATTATGGCGATAATATATACATCAATATCCGAAGTTTAGATCAAAAAGCAAGCGATTTGTTTAACTCTACTTCCGGAAGCCGCACAACAAATTCATATAACGATGCAAGTATTTATTTAAACAGCTATACTGTTGATGTTAATGGGGAAATAGATTTTCCTTTAATTGGAAAAATAAAACTTGTTAATTTAACTCAAAGTGAAGCCATAAAACAAATTCAAAAAGCTGTAGATGTTTATTTAAAAGAAACCACAGTAATAGTAAAACTTGTAAACTTTAATATAACTTTTGTAGGTGAAGTAAAAAAACCGGGTGAATATAAAATCTATCAGGATAAAATAAGTCTTTTTGAAGCAATTTCTTTGGCAGGTGATATTTCTGATTACGGTAATAAAAAAGCGGTAAAATTACTTCGTTCAACCAATGCCGGTCACGAAATGATTACTCTTGATCTTACCAGTGAAAACATTTTGGAATCACCTTATTTTTACCTTAAGCCTAATGATGTAATTTATATTGAACCTCTACCAAGTAAGCAATATGGATTTGCAACTTTCCCTTACTCATTGTTGTTTTCAACTATTTCGAGTGTTATCTTAATCATCACTTTTTTACAAAAATAAATCCCCCTTAAGCCGTGAACGAGAACTTTAATCCGCAAGATATTTATCAAGAAGAGGCCATAGATTATAAAGCATTATTTTTTAAACTCTATAGACATTGGTATTTCTTTGTATTAACTATTTTTATTGCTTTAATAATTGCTTTCTTATTTAATAAATATACCAAACCCGTATACGAAGTTTCAACAACGGTATTAGTTGAAGATAGAAATAGTACAGATCCTCAAGCTCTGCTTGGGCTGGGATTTAGAAATAGTATGCAAAATGTTGAAAACGAAATAGGAAAATTAAAGTCTTATAGATTAGCTTATATTGCAATAAAACAACTTCCTTTTGATATTTCATATTATGGCGAAGAAAATTTTATCTCAAAAGAACTTTATAAAGATACTCCTTTTAAAGTAGTTTACGACAAGAAACATGCCCAACCGTTAACTCTTAATTTTAATATTAATATTAATTCTGCCACAAGCTTTACAATGAGTGCCGAAGGTGAAAATATTGATCTTTACGATTATGTTGAAGATAAAAAAATTGAAGGTGACGGTCTTAAACAAATTAAATTAAAAGAAGAGTATTTTTTCGGACAAAATATAGAAACAGAGCATTATAAATTCCGTATAGAACTTACGGATAAGTTTGATGAAGAGAAAGACATAAACAAAAACATGTATTTTGTATTTAATAGTGTTAATAGTCTGGTTTCTAAATATAAAGGCTTTGAAATAGAACCTATTAATAAAGAATCGTCAATACTCGAAATAAAACTAAAAGGAAATAATATTGAAAAATCCGTTGATTTTTTAAATACGCTTACCGAAGTTTATTTATCCAATAATTTAGATAAGAAAAATCAGATATCTCTAAAAACTATCGAATTTATTGATAACCAATTAACCAGTCTAAGTTTAAACTTAGACTCTGCACAGCAAACAATTCAGGATTTTCGTGCCAAAAACGAAGTAATGAATATTGATTATCAGGCGCAACAAACTTTTGAACATATGAAAGAGCTTACGCAAAAAAAAGCGGAGCTTTTGTTAAGTGATAAGTATTATAAAAATTTGCGTGATTATATTCTTCAGGCACAAAACAATATCGACGATATAATTGTTCCCACAGCATTAGGAATTAACGATCCGGTAATTTCAGGATTTGTAAGTAACCTGTCCGCTCTTTACGAAGAACGACTATCATTATTATATCGTACAACCGAAAAAAATCCATCTGTAATTCAGCTCGATTTACAAATAAATAACCAGAAAAGAGCGATGCTGGAAAATATCGATAATATCATTAAAACATCCAAAATTTCGTTAAATGATATTGATGAGCGTATTAAAATTATAACAAGAGAAATAAATAAATTGCCGCTTACACAACGTATGCTGTTCAACATGGAACGTAGCTTTAAGCTGAGCAATACTATGTATGAGTATCTGATTAAAAAACGCTCGGAAGCTCAAATTACAGCAGCTTCAAATCAACCCGATAACGAAATTGTTGACCGAGCAAGGAAAGAATCTGCCGGCTCGCCGGTTTATCCAAAAAAATCGTTAAACTACTTAATAGCATTGGTATTAGGTGCAGTACTTCCTATTGGATATATTATGGGAAAAGATATGCTTAACGATAAGGTTATCGAGAGAAAAGATGTTGAATCGGTTACTAATTTACCTATTATCGGACATACTATTCACTCTAATAAAGAATCTAAGATAGTAGTGGCTACTTCGCCAAAATCTTCAATTGCCGAGTCTTTCCGTTCTATTAGAACTAATCTGCAATACTTGGCTAAGGGAAAAGACCAGCAAACCATTCTTATTACTTCTGATATGGTAGGTGCGGGTAAAACATATACTTCTATTAACTTGGCAAGTATTTATGCTATGTACGGCAAAAAAACCTTACTGTTTGGCTTCGATTTACGTAAACCTAAAATTTATCAAGATTTTGGTTTGTCAAATACCGAAGGTATTTCTTCTTATCTGATAAATAAAAGTTCACTCGAAGATATTATTCAGCCTTCCTCTATAGATAATCTGGATATTATTATGGGTGGTCCTGTTCCTCCAAATCCCGCCGAACTTATTGCCTCGAGCAAAAGCACCGAATTATTTGCCAAAGTAAAAGAGATTTACGATTATATTATTATAGATACGCCTCCCGTTGGTTTGGTAACAGATGCTTTTCTTCTGATGAAATATGCTGATGTAAATCTGTTTATCGTACGTCAAAACTTTACTCATAAAAAAGTATTTGCTTCCATTATTAATGATGTTGAAAGTCGTAAAATACCAAATGTAAATATTCTGATTAACGATGTGCGATTATCAAGAAATGCATATGGCTATGGTTACGGCTATGGTTACGGTTATGGCTATGGTTACGGCTATGGTTACGGTTATGGTTACGGTTATGGCTATGGTTATTATTCGGATGATAAAGACATAGAAAAACCCTCCTTAATAAAACGGGTATTTCAAAAATCATAATACTTAAATTGATATCAAAAGGCTGTCCGAAAAGACGGTCTTTTTTATTTCATAACGAATAGCGGTTAGAATTAAAATAGGGATAAAATTCTGTGTTTATTTCCTTAGAAGATTGATGAATGAAAAATCGTATTCATTCTTTTCTGAAGCTTTGTGCTGCGTTTCACTTTCTATTTCCCAATTTTTCATATTTATCTCAGGAAAATAAACATTAGCATCAAAGCTATGATGGACACGTGTTAAATAAATTCGCTTAACAAAAGGCAATAAGCTATTATATAACTGACCGCCACCTATAATAAAATGTTCTTCGGAATCGCTTCCGTATTTTTCAATAATATCCTCAATAGAAAATATCATTTCGCAATTTTCAAAACGTAAATTTTTATTTTTTGTTAATACAACATTAGTTCTGTTGGGTAATGCTCCTTTAGGTAAAGATTCAAATGTTTTACGACCCATAATAATGGTGTGGGATGTTGTTAAAGCCTTAAATCTTTTTAAATCGTCTGACAGATGCCAAATTAACTTATTATCTTTTCCTATGGCATTATTCTCGGCTACTGCAACTATTATTGATAACATAGACTTATTAATACTTTTAGTGTTAATTTATAATTCCTTACAATGCGAAACTTATCAGCTGCATTCACAAAGATATGTAATTTGCATTGAGTCGTTTTATTAAAACATCTCGAAATTAATCTTCACGCATTTCGCCTTTTAAATTCTTTTCCATTAGTTTTTTGGCTTCTTCTTTAGAAATATCTAAACCTAATATCATCATCATTTTTGTTAGTGCGGCTTCTACCGTTATGTCCTTACCGTTAATTAAGCCCATATCGGCTAAATCGAGACTGGTTTCGTATTTTCCCATTTCTACGGAACCGCCTCTGCATTGCGAAACGTTTACAATTAAAATACCTGCATTAAGTGCAGCTCTTAATTCATTTAAAAACCATTCTTCCGTAGGTGCATTTCCTGCTCCATAAGTCTCCAAAATAACACCTTTTATTCCATCGATAGAAAGTATTGCTTTAACTGTTTTAGGACAAATACCGGGAAATAATCGCAGCACAACAATATTATTATCGAGCTTAGTATTGATTTTTAATCGTTTAAATTTTGGTTTTAAAATATTTTGTTCCCGATATTTAATATAAACGCCAACATCGGCTAATGCCGGATAATTTACCGATTTAAAAGCGTCAAAATTCTCCGCATTAAACTTATGCGTGCGGTTTCCTCTAAATAATTGATTCTCAAAGTAAATGCATACTTCGGGAATCATTGGAATATCGTCAGACTTAGCTCCGGCAATTTCCAAACTGGTAATAAAATTATCTCGTCCATCAGTTCTAACCATTCCCAAAGGTAATTGCGAGCCGGTTATAACTACGGGTTTATTTAAATTGTCGAGCATAAAACTTAAAGCCGAAGCAGTATAACTCATAGTGTCTGTTCCATGAAGAATAACAAAACCGTCATATTTTTCGTAGTTCTCCGAAATAACTTCAACTAATTTTATCCAATAATCCGGACTAATATTTGCCGAATCGATAATAGGATCAAAAGAGTAAGAATCTATTTTAAAGTCAAATAATTCCAATGATGGCATATAATTATACAGCTCATCAAAATTAAACGGACGTAACGAGCCTGTTTCTATATCTTTAAACATCCCAATAGTTCCTCCGGTATAAATAACCAATATGGCTGCTTTCATATCCAAATATTTTATCTATAAATTAAATAATTCTTCAGCATTTGCTGTTGTAATTTCTGCGACTTTATCAATAGAAATTCCTTTTATTTCGGCTAATTTTTTCGCTATAAGCGGAATATATGCCGGTTGATTGCGTTTACCACGATAAGGTGTTGGAGCTAAATAAGGAGCATCCGTTTCTAAAATGAGATGCTTTAGGTCTATATTTTTAATTTGCTCGGATAAACCCGAATTTTTAAACGTTAACACACCGCCTATTCCTAACTTAAAACCATAGTCATTTACAATTTTATGTGCTTGTTCCTCACTACCCGTAAAGCAATGAAAAACTCCTTTTAATTCGGGTGTGTGAATATCATCCAATATATTAAATAGCTCATTGAAGGAATCGCGAGAATGAATAACAATGGGCAAATTATATTTCTTGGCAAGCTTAACCTGAAAACGAAAAGCCTCTTCTTGTTCAGAAAAAAACGTCTTATCCCAATATAAATCTATGCCTATTTCGCCTATGGCAACAAAAGTATTTTCATTTAAAAGTTTCTCTACAATAGCTAATTCCTCTTCAACATTTTCTTTTACCGAAGTGGGGTGTAATCCCATCATAGGGAAACAATTATCAGGATAATCTTTTGAAAGTTGAAGCATTGAGCCGATAGAGAAGCTGTCGATATTTGGCAATAAAAACTTTTCTACTCCAAGACTAATAGCCTCTTCAATTACGGTTGAACGATCCTGATTAAATTCGGCTAAATAAATATGATTATGCGTATCTATAAAAGTCATGGCGCAAAGGTATTTTATTTCTTATAAAAAATAGAAGAGGTGGAAAAAAAGACGTGGAGAGGTGGGTGATGGGTAATCTATTTTGTATTGTTCTTGCTTTTTTGCATCTTTGAAAACCGAAAAGATTTGAGCTAAATTTGATTTTAAAATCATAAGACGCTTTCTCTTTTGTAAATAAAACAGTAACCAAACACATAATTAATGAAAAATTTATCTCTAAAAATTCGCTTTAGTTTTCTTTTTGTATTGACTTTATTATCGGGTATTTCTTTTGCTCAAAGTCTTACAATGGAACAAATTAATGGTATTAAAGCTCGTAATATTGGCCCAGCAGGAATGAGCGGTCGTGTTACGGCTATTGATGTAGTAACTTCAAAGCCCGATATTATTTTTATCGGAACAGCCTCTGGTGGTGTCTGGAAATCTGATAATGGTGGTGTTAGTTGGAATCCCATCTTTGATCATCAGGATTTTGCTTCTATAGGTGCGTTAACCATCGATCAAAGCGCAACAGATGTTATTTGGGTTGGAACGGGCGAAGGAAACCCGAGAAACAGCCAAAGTAGTGGAAACGGTATCTATAAAAGTATGGATGGCGGAAAAACCTGGAAACATATGGGTTTGCCAAACTCGCGTAATATTTATCGTATCCTAATCGATCCAAGAGATTCTAAAACTGTTTATGCCGGTGTTCAGGGTTCTGCTTGGGGTCCCAGCGAAGAGCGTGGTCTTTTTAAAACTACCGATGGTGGAAAAAATTGGAAAAAAATATTATACATAAACGATAGAACCGGAGTTGGAGAATTAATTATGGATCCTTCTAATCCAAATAAGCTTTTTGTTAGTATGTGGCAGTTCGAAAGAGAAGCTTGGTTTTTTAAATCGGGTGGTTCCGGTTCAGGATTATATGTTACTCACGATGCCGGAGAAAACTTTCAACTTTTAACGGAAAAAAACGGTATTCCTAAAGGTGAATTAGGAAGAATAGGATTAGGTATTTCACCAAATAATCCACTCGTTGTTTATGCTTTAGTGGAGTCAAAACATAATGCTTTATACCGATCAGAAGATGGTGGTCAGAAGTTTAAAATGGTTGCCGATAAAAATATTGGCGGTAGGCCTTTTTACTATGGTGAAATTCATATCGATCCCGAAAATGAAAATCGCATTTATAATCTTCACTCTTTAGTTGATGTTAGCGATGATGGCGGCCGTACTTTTAAAACAATGATGCCTTATGCTAAAGCTCATCCCGATCATCATGCTTGGTATATGCATCCAAAAGACGGAAGCTTTATTATTGATGGTAATGATGGCGGATTAACCATGTCGCGCGATAGAGGAAAAACTTGGCGTTTTATACGTAATTTACCTCTTGCTCAATTTTATCATATCAATTACGATATGGAAACTCCTTATAATGTATATGGCGGTATGCAAGACAATGGCTCTTGGCGCGGACCCAGCCAAGTGTATAATGTGCAAGGAATACAAAACGTATATTGGCAAGAATTATCTTTTGGCGATGGTTTTGATGTTGTTCCCGACAGAGTAAATTCTCGTTATGGCTTCACTATGAGTCAGCAAGGAAACGTAATGCGCTACGATTTAGAAACAGGGTTTAGCAAATTTGTTCAACCCGTTCATCCCGATGGTGAAGATTTACGTTTTAACTGGAATGCCGCTATAGCTGCCGATCCTTTTAATAATAATGGTCTTTATTTTGGAAGTCAATATTTACATAAAAGTAGTGATAGAGGCGATACTTGGACAATAATTTCACCCGATTTAACCACTAACGATTCTACCAAACAAAAATCCATGGAGAGTGGAGGTTTAACTTATGATGCTACCGGAGCAGAAAATTATACAACCATTATTGCCATTGCCCCAAGTCCGTTAAATAAAGATATTATTTGGGTTGGTACCGATGATGGAAATTTACAATTAACTACCGATGGAGGCAAAACATGGACAAATAAAATTAAAAATATTAAAGGTGTTCCCGAAGGATCTTGGATTCCACAAATACATCCTTCTACCTATAACGAAGCTGAAGCTTTTGTTGTAATTAACGACTATCGTCGTGATAATTGGGCTCCTTATATTTTTCATACTAAAGACTACGGTAAAAAATGGACAAATATTGTTAGTAAAGAAAAAGTAAAGGGTTATGCTTTATCATTTGTTCAAGATACTAAGGCTGAGAATTTATATTTTGTAGGAACAGAAAGTGGTTTATATATCAGTATTGATGCCGGAAAAACTTTTAGCAAATACACCAATAAATATCCAACTGTTTCTACTATGGATATGAGAATTCATCCACGCGAAAACGATTTAATTATTGGAACTTTTGGACGTGCTGCTTATATTATAGACAATATTGAACCTTTACGAGAATTAGCAAAAGAAGGTCTTGCTTTACTCAAAAAACCTGTTTATCTTTTTCCTATTCCGGATGCAGAAATGAATATATTTAAACAGCCTCCGGGAATGCGATTTGGTGCCGATGCTTTATTTTATGGAGAAAATAAAAAACAGGGAGCAATGATTTCTTATATCGCTAATCCTGTTGAAGGAGTTAAAGACAGCGTTCTTATTGAGATTTTTGATGCTAAAGGTGATTTGATGACTACTATTCGGAAAAGCCCCAAGGAAGGGATTAACCGTTTTTATTGGAGATTCAATAAAAAAGGAGTACGTTTTCCTCAGCAAGCTAAGCCTAAGAATAATTTGCACGAACCAAGAGGTGGTAAGGTATTGCCTGGTGAATATGAAGTGAAGTTATCGTATAATACTAATAGTTGCACATCAAATGTAAACGTAAAATTTGATCATAGGATTGATTATGAAATAAAAAATTTAGAAGCGCGAGCAGCTATGCAAACAGCTTTTAATACCGAAGTAGAAAAGGCAACTAAAGCTGCCGATAAAGTTAGAGATGCACAAACCATTGTTAAAAATCTTTCGACGATTATTAAACCTTTAGAGGGTGATGAAAATAAAGACATAAAAGATTTACATAAAAAGATTTCTAAGCAATTAAACGATTTTGCCGCCTTATTGAAGCAACCTAAAGTACAAGGCATTTTCCGTAATCAGAAACTTCTACCAAATATTTTACGTCAGGCATCTTGGGGATTAATGGCTTATATTGATGCTCCGGGTTTACGTGAGGAATTAGCTGTTAAAAAAGCCCAAGAAGCCATTGATAAATACGTTGGTGATATTGATGCTTTTTTTGCAGGCGAATGGTTAACTTATCAAACAATGATAAAAGAAAAGAATTTGGATTTCTTTTCTTCGTTTGAGAACTAAATTAAAATATTGATTAGTGAGAGTGCGGTTTTATGTCGCACTCCCACTAAAATCAAAAGGAACCTACAATAAGTGAACATTAGCTTTTAAAGATTCTTCTCTAATACTATCGGGCCAAAGACTAACTTGTACCTCACCAATGTGTTGTTTTTTCAACATAAACATTACAACTCTCGATTGTCCAATACCGCCACCAATACTTTGTGGTAATTGATCGTTTAGTAAGAGAGAATGAAAATACAGGTTTTTTCTATCCGAGGCTCCTCTTTCTTCTAACTGATTCAATAAAGTAGTTTTATTAACACGAATCCCCATAGACGAAATCTCAAAAGCGGTTTTTAAAACAGGATTCCAAACTATAATATCGCCATTTAGACCATAATAACCATCTTCATTTTCCGAACTCCAATCGTCATAATCCGGTGCACGACCATCATGAATTTTCCCATCACTAAGTTTACCTCCAATACCAATAATAAAAACTGCACCAAAGGCTTTTGCGATTTCCGTTTCCCTTTCTTTAGCACTTAGTTTAGGATATCTCTCTAATAATTCTTCGGAATGAATGAAAGTGATTTTTGTGGGTAAAACAGCCTGAAGATGAGGATTTACTAAAGCAAGTTGTATTTCGGTAGTTGTAAGAGCCTCGTAAATTTGTTCTACGTGTTTTTTCAAAACACTTAACGATCTGTCTTTTGCACTTATAGTTTTTTCCCAATCCCATTGGTCTACATAAATTGAGTGTATAGGACTATAATCCTCATCCGGACGAAGCGCACGCATATCAGTTAATATTCCTTTTCCCTCTTCTACTTCTAATTCACTAAGACGTATTCTTTTCCATTTTGCCAAAGAGTTTACAACTACAGCACTTTGTTCTTTCAAAGCTTTAACAGGGAATTTAACGGTTCTTTCGCTACCGTTTAAATCATCATTAATGCCTGTGCCGTCCAATACCGCAATAGGTGATGATATTTTTGTCAGATTTAATTGTTTTGATAATTCTTGTGTAAAAATTTCCTTTACAAGACTGATTGCTTCTTCTGTTTTTAAAATGTCGTTTTTCATAATATAGATTGTTTTAGTTTTTTTCAAAAAAAAAGCCTGACCATCGACTGACGGACAGGCTCGATGATGATATAGCACGGCTAAGTATTATTATTTATATTCAAATTGATTTGTTTCATAATAGAACTGTTTTAAAACAAAAAAGCCTTCCGAATTTCGGAAGGCTTTTTTGTTATTTTTTTATATCGTTACACAATAAGCTTCCGTTTTCGCAATGTATTAACATTGGAATTATTATTGGAATTATTATTATGTACACTTGTCATTACTCTCTATTTAGACTACGAATGTAAACTTATTATTTAATTTTTGAAGAAAAATTAAAAGAAAAAATCTAAAAAGTAAAAAATATTTTCTATTCAAAACTTTGTAACGCGTGCAAACGTGCATAAACACCTTGTTTTTTAATTAGCTCTTTATGTGTACCGCGTTCGGTAATTTTGCCATCATTTACAACCACAATTTCATCGGCATTCTTGATGGTAGATAAACGATGAGCTATAACTAAAGAGGTGCGATTTTTCATCAAATTTTCTAATGCGTCTTGTACTAAACGCTCGGATTCGGTATCTAATGCTGAGGTTGCCTCATCAAGAATTAGAATTGGAGGATTTTTTAAAACGGCTCTGGCTATGCTTAAACGTTGTCGTTGACCTCCGGAAAGTTTTTGTCCTCTATCGCCAATATTACTTTGATATCCGTTTTCCATTTGCATAATAAAGTCGTGTGCATTTGCAATTTTTGCCGCAGCAATTACATCTTCTTTACTTACCTTATCTTCAACACCAAGTGCAATATTATTAAAAACGGTATCGTTAAATAAAATAGATTCTTGAGTTACTATACCTAATAAAGAACGTAAATCATTAATTATCAAATCTTTAATATCAATACCATCTATGGTTATTTTTCCTTGCTGTGGATCGTAAAATCTGGGTAATAAATCTACCAAAGTAGATTTTCCCCCTCCCGAAGCTCCGACAAGAGCAATAGTTTGACCTTTTTTTATTTTTATATTGATATTTTTAAGTACCGATTTATTCTTGATATAATCAAAACTTAATCCTTGATATTCTATTTCGCTTTGGAAATCTTTTTTTGCTATGGCATTTTCTTTTTCTACAATTTGCTCCTCGGCATTTAATATTTCTTCAATACGTTCTACCGAAGCCGCGCCTTTTTGTACATTATAAAAAGCCGCTGTTATAGCTTTAGCCGGAGGTAAAATCTGTGAAAAAATGCCAATATAAACCAAAAAAGTAGCAGCATCGATAGATGCATTTTCTCCCAATATTAATCGTCCGCCAAACCATAAAATAGACACAACTACAGATACGCCCAAAAATTCACTCAATGGCGAAGAAAGATCGCGCTTTCGGTAAAGACCAATCATTAACCGGGTATAAATATTATTATTTTCTTGGAATTTGTGTTTAGCAGAATCAATAGCAGCAAAGCCTTTAATAATACGCAAGCCGCCTATAGTTTCTTCTATAATAGATAAGATATTCCCTAATTTTTTTTGTCCTTTTTCGGAGCTGCGTTTTAAAGACCTGCCAATAACACCAATTATTATAGCACTTATCGGAAGCATTATTAATACAAAAACTGTTAAAGCAGGACTAAGGAAAAACAGTGTAATTACAAATAAGATAATGGTGATAGGCTCACGAAAAACAGCCTCTAAAGAACTTAAAATAGACCATTCCACCTCAAGAACATCAGAACTCATACGCGAAATAATATCGCCTTTGCGTTGCTCAGAAAAATAAGCCAATGGAAGAATAAGTATTTTATTATACATATCGCTACGCAAATCTCTCACAACACCATTTCTGATAGGTGCAATAAAGAACATTCCCATATAACGAAATAAATTTTTAAAAAAATACAGTCCCAAAATCATTAAAGAGATATACATTAAAGTATCAATAGCACCATATTTATCAATCATAAAACCGGAATAATAATAGAGGTTTTCTTTAATTGTATCGAAGTCCATTATATCTATTTCGGGAGCCGATTTAGGAAAAGCTTCCGTAGAAAACAGCATATTTAAAACGGGTAAAAAGAAAGTAAAAGAAACCAAAGAAAATATTACCGATAATAAATTACTGATAATATTTAACAGGGCATATTTCCAGTAAGGAATTACATATTTTAATATTTTTAATAAACTTTTCATACGGTAAACAAAGATAGCAATTCTTCTATTCGGGAAGCCTTTCTACTTCTGCTAATCCGTGAATAAGATATAAGCGTTTATTTTTTATATTTCGACATTGAAAACGAGTACGCATTTTTTTTACCACTTCAAAAGGAATATTTCTAAAAATAAATTTATCTCCTATAAGTAAATCATCCAATTGTGGATTTTCTGATTGTACGTCAAAAGTTTTTAAAGCACGCATTAATTGCGGATCAGAAACACTGGATGCTTTTGGTTTTTGGAAATACCTTTTTACGGCAGGAAGAAGGCTTTCGGGAAAAATATTCTCATTTAAAAACGGTTGCATCATTTGAGAAAAAGTCATTTGCCATTCTTTTCCGTGGGGTTTTATTCGCTTAAAACGACTATTATTTTTATACACTTCGGCATGAGCCATTTCATGAACGAGAGTAATTAAAAAAGCATATGGATTCAAATTGTAATTTACACTTATACGCGGATAACCACCATTTTGTGCTGCTCTGAAATCGCCTAATTTAGTACTTCTAATATTGCTAATTTTTAGCTGTACATTATTCTTTTGTAACCACTCTACAATAGGAGTAACGGCTTTTTTAGGAATATAGTTGGCAATAATATTTTTGTTGTAATTCATATTAAGCTAATAATAGGTAATACAAGTGAATTTGTGCTTTGTGAAAAAGAAGGGCAATTACAGTTTTTGGATGTTTTTCTCATACCTTTTATCGATGTAGCTTTACAGGAAGCAAATAAAAATAAACTTATCAATAAAATTATCCCGAAATATATATGTTTATTCATTTATAAATGCCTTTAATTTATAACTTCAAATCACGGAAAAAATTATCAGATAAAAAAAGAGTTCTTACTGTTTAAAAAAATTCTTCGCCTAAAGCGTTAACAGAAGAGGGTAATAATGCTTATTTTAGCAAAAATATTTTTTTAATGAACCTGATTAAACATATTGGATCTTACTTGCTATTAATGTGGCAAGTGGTTTCTAAGCCCGATCGTTGGCGAATATTTTTTCAACGCCTTAACGCAGAGCTTTATGCTATTGGTGTTGATTCTTTTGGTATAGTAGCAATTATTTCCCTGTTTTCGGGTGCGGTAGTTGCCATACAGGTTGCATATAATATTGATAATCCTTTATTGCCTAAAACTCTTATTGGTTTTTCGACCAGACAAATGATTGTTTTGGAATTTGCACCCACTATGGTGAGCCTTATTCTTGCCGGAAAGGTTGGTTCCAGTATTGCTTCTGAAATAGGAACAATGCGCATTACAGAGCAAATTGATGCTTTGGAGATTATGGGGATAAATCCTGCTAACTTTCTAATTCTTCCTAAGCTTGTTGCGGCGGTCTTTATTATTCCTGCACTTATTATTTTCGGAATATTTATTGGTATTATTGGCGGGTATTTAGTTGCTTTATTTACTCCTTTACTTACGCCCTCAGAATTTATTAGTGGCGTTCAGCTCGATTTTGAAAGCTTTACAGTTTTTTATGCTTTAATAAAAACAGCTGTATTTGCTATTATTATTGTTACTATGGCCGGATTTCAAGGGTATATTGTTAAAGGCGGTTCTATACAGGTTGGTAAAGCAAGCACAAAAACAGTGGTTTATGCCAGTGTTTTAATAATCCTTTTTAACCTTCTCTTAACTCAACTTTTATTAACATGATTGAGGCATTTAACATATCGAAAAAATTTGGAGAGGCACAGGTATTAAAAGATGTTTCTATAAAACTCGAACGCGGTAAAAATAACCTTATTATCGGTGCAAGCGGTGCTGGAAAAACGGTTTTATTAAAATGCCTTGTAGGTTTACACGAAGTAGATGAGGGTCATATTGATTTTGATGGTAGAAATTTTTCCTCTATAGGACATAAAAAACGAAGAGAAATCAGAAAAGAATTAGGAATGCTTTTTCAGGGCGGAGCTCTTTTTGATTATTATACCGTTGAAGAAAATGTAATGTTTCCGCTCAATATGTTTACCCACCAAAGCCTTGAGGAAAAAAAACATCGTGTAAACGAAGTCCTTAAACGTGTTAATCTGGAAAATGTAAATAAAATGTATCCGGGCGAATTAAGTGGCGGTATGGTAAAAAGAGTTGCTATTGCGCGAGCTATTGCCAATAATCCAAAATATTTATTTTGTGATGAACCTAATTCGGGTCTCGATCCTAAAACAGCTAATGTAATTGATGGTTTAATTGCTGAAATTACGGAAGAGTATAATATAGTTACCATTGTTAACTCACACGATATGAATTCTGTTCTAAAAATAGGTGATAATATTAGTTTTATACATCAAGGAAGACTTTGGTGGCAGGGAAATAAAGACACCATTTTAACTGATGATAATCCCGAATTAAACACTTTTGTTTTTGCCACAGAACTTACCAAACGATTAAAAAAATAAATTATGGGAGTACTCGATATTATTTTTATCATACCAATTATTTGGCTTACTTATAAAGGATTTTCTAAAGGATTAATTATTGAATTAACCACATTAGCAGCATTATTTTTGGGCATTTATGTTAGCTTGCATTTTTCAACTTATACTGCTAATTTTTTGACTGAGCATTTTGAAATGAATCAAAAATATCTAAGTATACTATCGTTTATAATTACTTTTATTTTGGTTGTAATAGTAATAAATCTTTTAGGAAAACTGCTTGAAAAAGTTATTGATTTAGTAGCCCTAAGTTTTTTAAATAAAAGTTTTGGCGGTTTTTTCGGTGTTCTTAAAGCAGTTATCTTTTTAAGCTTTATCATTTATTTTGTAAATAAATTTGATAAAAACAGATATATATTTAGTCCGTCACTGACTTCGGAATCAATATTATATACTTATATTGAAGATGTAGCACCAACAATTATTAATTTGTATGATGGAATTAATGATGAGGATGGGATTTTAAAAGAAGTTAAAAACAAAGCCGAAGAAACAGTTGACGAAGTACTAAAATAATAAAAGTGCAGCTTGCCTTCTGCACTTTTAAACCAAAAATCAAAATTCAACTAATTTTAACGTTGATTAAATTTTATGAACTATGAGAAAATTCATTCAATTACAAAAGCAAAAGTACAGCAAACACTAAGTCGTAAATGTTAAGGGCTTTTAAGAAGCGTTAAAGAAAGTTAAACCCTTATTTACAATGTGTTTCAGCTATATCTTTGCTTTAATATTCTTTGGTTTATGAATAAAAAAGTAATTTATTTTATTATTAGTCTAATGTCTTTTGCGCTAATTAGCCTAATGATAATTCAGGTTTATTGGATCAAAAACACGATTATGGTTAAACAGGCCATTTTTAATCGTGATGTTGATGCCGTTGTTTCCAAAACTATTTACGATTTGGAAAGAATAGACCGCGCTTTAACTTATACACGACAAAAAGAATTACTTTCAAAAAATAAATTATTATTAAATAATGCTATCGATTCTGTTAATCAATCAATAATCTCCAGCCTTTTAAATTTTTCTCCTTCTCCAAGCATAAACGATATTAATTCCAGTGGTTTTAGCTCGCAACGTATTATAGAAAATCTTTTTTCACAATCAGAAAGATTGAGTATAAATAATTTAGTCGAAAATCGTATCGACATTAAACAACTCGATTCTCTTCTAAAACGCGAATTCCGTCGTGCGAACATAAATACCAAATACGAATTTGCAGTTTATAGTCCTAACCGAAATAGGTTGGTTATACAAAAAACCGGTAAATACCCTGAGCAGGTTTTACGATCACCTTTCAGATATATGCTTTTTCCGGGTGATATTTTTTCACAACATGATATGTTGATGATTTATTTCCCTAATGAACAACAGTTTTTAATAACTCGTTTATGGGTTTTACTTGTAATATCGTTTTTTCTGATTTCAGCAATTATATTCTCGTTTACCTATGTGGTGTCAACAGTTTTTAAACAGAAAAAAGTTTCTGAAATGCGTAACGATTTCATTAATAATATGACACACGAATTTAAAACCCCAATATCTACTATTTCACTTGCTTGTGAGGCTTTATCAGATAAGGATATTGTTAAAACGCCACATCTTTACGATTCGTATATAAAAGTTATTTCTGAAGAAAATGGCAGATTATCAGGTATGGCCGAAAAAATATTACAAAGTGCACGTTTTCAAAAAGGTGAAATCATTTTAAATATCGAAAGTATAAATATTCATGATGCTTTAAATGATGCTATTTCTAAAATCAATTTACAAATTGAAAAGAAAGGTGGTGTAATTCATACTGACTTAAATGCAGAAAAAGCTGTTATACAAGCCGATAAAATTCATATTACAAATATTGTTTTTAACCTTCTTGATAATGCAAATAAATATACTCCTTGGGCACCAATCATTCATATTTCAACAAAAACAATGGGTCAGGGAATTTTAATTTCAGTAAAAGATAATGGTATTGGTATTAGTAAATCTAATCAGAAAAAGGTTTTCGATAAATTATTCAGAGTACCAACAGGTAATATTCATAATGTAAAAGGATTTGGATTAGGATTAAGTTATGTAAAAACCGTTGTTGATAAGCATAACGGAAAAATTACTTTAGAAAGTGAACTTAAAAAAGGAAGTAAGTTTTCAATTTATTTACCTTATAACACAATATTAAAATAAGCTTAAAATGGAAAAAAAAGATATTAAAATTCTATTAGCCGAAGATGATAAAAATTTAGGAACTGTTTTAAAAGCATATCTCGAAGCTAAAAAATACAGTACTACTCTTCGCGTCAATGGTCAAGAAGCTCTTGTGGAATTTCAAAAAGAAGAGTACGATTTTCTTATTTTAGATGTAATGATGCCTGTAAAAGATGGTTTTACTTTGGCTCGTGAAATTCGTGAAACAGATAAAAATATTCCTATTTTGTTTTTAACCGCTAAATCACTGCAAGAAGATAAAATGGAAGGTTTTAAAATTGGTGCCGACGATTATCTTACTAAACCATTTAGTATGGAAGAATTGTTAGTTCGGATTGAAGCTATTTTACGTAGAACGCAAGCAAATAAAACAAATACTAATAAAGACTTTTATACTATAGGTAAATTTACTTTTGATGTAACACGACATATTTTATCTGCCGATGGAGATAGCCAAAAACTCACCTCTAAAGAAGCCGAACTTTTAAAAATGCTTTGTGCTCAAAGAAACGAAACATTAGATAGAAGCGTAGCTTTAAAGCAGATTTGGCATGACGATAGTTATTTTAATGCGCGTAGTATGGATGTGTATGTTACTAAACTAAGGAAATATCTTAAAAGCGATCCTACAATTGAAATATTAAATGTTCATGGGGTTGGTTTTAAACTGATTACGGAATAGATTGAAAATGTGTAAATAAGTATTACTTTTTCACTCGCTTTGGATTTTTACTGACGAAACTTTTCCAGCCCGTATAGCTGTCACTTTCGATAGAAGGATTTTTTTGTAAGTAATGACAAACGGCAGCCGCTAAACCATCGGTAGCATCTAAATATTCTGCTTGTTCTTTTATTTTTAAAAGATTGGTAAGCATTGCCGCAACTTGTTCTTTAGATGCCGTTCCTTTTCCGGTAATAGCCATCTTGATTTTTCGCGGAGCATATTCAAAAATAGGCACATTGCGATACAATCCTGCCGCCATAGCAACACCCTGAGCTCGCCCTAATTTTAACATCGACTGCACGTTCTTACCAAAGAAAGGGGCTTCTAAAGACATTTCGTCGGGTTGATATTCATCAATAAGAGCGAGTGTTCTTTCAAAAATTTTCTTTAATTTCATCGGATGATTAGAATAGCCCCCAAGTTTAAGAACACCCATAGTAATCATATCAATTTTATTCCCCTTTTGGTGAATAAGACCATAACCCATTATATTTGTACCCGGGTCGATGCCTAAAATTATTCGATCTGTTTTTACAATAGCCATATAGATGAACGCAAAGATAAAAAAAAGCATCAACCTTCTTTTACGTACAATGATTGTACTTGCTACTTATGGCTTTTTATTTTATGAGCTTTTTGTGAAAAATAAATTTAGCGACTTAAATTTAAATATACTTGATACTAATTTATCGATTTATATTTTAGGTGTAGTATTTTTCCTTATGCCTTTAAATTGGGGTTTAGAAAGTATTAAATGGCAATTTCTAATCCGAAAAGTAGAAAAAATCAGAGTTCTTACTGCTTTTAAGGCAGTACTTACCGGATCGGCAATTAGCTTTTTTACTCCAAATAGAATAGGCGATTTTTTTGGTCGAGTATTTATATTGAAAAAAGGCGATCGTATTGATGGTATTTTTGCAACAATAATTGGTAATATTGGTCAACTCTTCATAACATTAATTTTAGGATCAACAGCTCTACTATTTTTTCTTCCAAATATAAATAATGCCTATCTTAATTTTAATAATTTAAGTCTGATATTAATTGCTATTTTGGTGATACTGATTAATTTATCTTTGGTATTGGTGTTTTTGAATATTGGGATATTACATACCTTTTTTAGTCATTTCAAATTCCTTGAACGCTGGCGCTTTGTTAGACATCTGAAAATCTTACAAAATTTTGAGACCCACGAATTATGGAAAGTTTTAGGCCTGAGCCTTTTACGGTTCTTGGTTTATTCCTTTCAATTTTATCTTGTTTTTTACAGCTTTGGGATTCCCTTGCCTTTTCTTTCCGGACTTTTAATTATTTTTATTTTATTCTTTACCCTTACTACTGTTCCAACGATAGCAATTGCCGAATTGGGAATTCGTGGTTTGATAAGCTTATTTGTTTTAAAAACATTTGGTCCTGCTGAATTATCTATAAATATTATAGAAGCTAATGTAATTGCCGCCAGTAGCGCACTTTGGCTTATAAATTTGGCTATTCCCGCTATTTTCGGAACCTTCTTTGTGTACGAACTAAAATTCTTTAGAAAGAATGATTGAGCAAAGTTTTTTTCTGCTGTTTTCTGTTCTAATAATTTTGGCTTATGTTGGATTTATCCTATGGTTAGTATTAGTTTTTATACTCAAACAAAAAAAGCAAAAACAGACTGATTATGAGCCGTTTATTAGTTTGGTCATAATATTTCGTAACGAAGAAAAAGCGCTTCCTTTATTGCTTCAATCTATACTAAAACAAGATTATCCGAAATCTAAAATGGAAATTATTTTTGTTGATGATTCAAGCAACGATAATAGCTTAAGTTTAGTCAGAACGTTTCAAAAAAACCAAAGGGAATATCCCGTAAAAATATTTGAATTGGGTAAAGAAAAAAATAATGCTTTTGGTAAAAAAGAAGCTTTAACTTTAGCTTATTCTAAAGCCGAAGGCGATTATATTTTACTTACCGATGCCGACTGTCAATTCGATACAAAAAATATTAGAAGTCGTATTCAATCTTTCCAAAATCCAAAAATAAAAATGGTTTCGGCTGCCGTTTTGATAAATAAAGAAAAAACAATTTTTTCTCTATCTCAATCTCTCGAAAACTTAAGTCTAATTGCAACAACAGCCGCAACTACTGCGGCAACTATTCCAATTTTAAGTAATGGAGCAAATTTAGCTTTCGAGCGAAAGTCTTTTCTGAAATTATCTGCTGATGCTTTATTAAAAGAAGAAAATTCCGGCGATGACTTATTTCTTCTACATAGTTTTAAAAAACATTTTGGAGCAAAGAGTATTGCTTTTGAATTTGATAACGATAGCGTTGTTTATACGCAGGCACAGCCTAATATTAAATCGTTTTTCAATCAGCGTAAACGTTGGCTTAGCAAATCAAAATCGTTTAAAGATTTTTGGCTAATTACGATTTCTCTTTTAGTTTTAATAGTAAATATAAATATCCTAATTGCTGCAATCGCCTGCATTTTTAATGCTAAATATCTAATTGTCTTCTTACTTTTGTTTGGTCTTAAATTTTGCGTTGATTTTCTTTTCTTATCTATTGTTGCACAGTGGTATAAACAAAAATATTTACTCTGGATATATCCTTTAGTTCAGCTTTTTTATCCTTTATTTGTTGTTATTAGCAACTTATCTGCGCTATTTTTCTCGTATGAATGGAAGGGAAGAAAATATTAGTTTTTTAATCTTATGAAATTATTATAAATAAAAGGTAATCCGATAAATTTTACGAAATACTCTTATCGTTTTTTACTTCATCGCTGATACTGATAGATTTAAATAGTAGTAAAAGAGTGATAATAGCACTTCCTGCAAGAAACATAACCATAAGTTTAAAATCGCGAGTTTCTATAATAAATTGATAACTGCCGTGAAAAAAAGCAGCACCTATTAAACCGGTAGAAGAATCTACAAATCTATTATGACGTACTTTACCCATACCAACAAAAAAGCCCATAAGTACCGCAAAAATGATGCTTACAAACACATTAGCAATAAGAATATATGGTGGTATTTCAGGAAAAAGAATCAGACTTAAGATGCTAAGTAAACTTAAACTCCCAAAATTTATCATTAAACTATACAATATGCCATCAGAAGGACCACGGAAATTCGAGGATGGTAATACTAAATACCTAAGGATAATAAATTTCCCAAATTCCTGACCAAAACCAATCCCAACAAAGGAGTAAAATAAAATTCGCCTTAAATTACTAAGTGCTGTATACCCTTGAATATACAGGATTAGATAAATTATTGCAGGGATAATAACGCTAAGTATCCCCCAAAAGTAGCTGCGATAAAAAAGGGCAATATCACCACGTTTAAATCTGTAACGCACATAAAAAAACAAGAGTAAACCCATTAAAGGAGCAAGCAAAACGGAAATAATTAAAAGAATATTCATAATGAGGATAATTTCTAAAGCGAATATACATATAGTTTGTAAATTTACCGCTGAATATATAGTATATTAATTTACAATAGTTTGGAAGGAATAGTAATAAAATCGACAGGTAGCTGGTATCTTGTAAAAACAATAGAAGGAAATATCTTTAAATGTAAAATAAAAGGACGTTTCAAAACTCAAGGTATTAAAAGCACTAATCCTATTGCTGCCGGCGATAAGGTATCGTTTATTGTACAAAAGGAAGAGGGGGTTGGCTTTATCAATAAAATTCATACTCGACAAAACTATATTGTTAGAAAAGCGACAAAGTTAAGCAGTCGTAGTCATATTATTGCAGCTAATATAGATTATGCCATTTTGGTTATTTCTTTAGCCTTCCCAAGAACTTCAACGGGTTTTATCGATCGGTTTTTACTTACCGCAGAAGCTTATCATATTCCTGCTGTTTTAGTATTTAATAAAATTGATTTACACGATAAAAAGCTAAATGAACAACTGGAAAAGTGGATGAGTTTATATCGAAAGATTGGTTATCAATGTTTTGCTTTATCAGCTAAAAATAAAGAAGGAATAGAACCCTTGAAAAAACTTATTAAAAATAAAACCAGTTTATTTAGCGGACATAGCGGAGTGGGGAAATCGGCTTTAGTAAATACTATTCAACCCGGCTTGCAATTAAAAACATCCAAAGTATCCGAATCTAATGAAAAAGGAACGCATACTACTACTTTTGCCGAAATGCACCCATTAGATTTTGGTGGATATATTATTGATACTCCCGGTATTAGAGGATTTGGATTGGTGGATTTTATTCCCGAAGAAGTACCAAACTATTTTCCGGAATTTCGGCAATTTTCTTCAAGTTGTAAATTTAGTAATTGTACACATACCCATGAACCCGAATGTGCCGTAATAAAGGCTGTTAACAATGGTGAAATTGCCGAATCGAGATATAATAACTATCTTGCCATCATTAAGGATGATTATTTTTCCGAAAAACCATATTAAAATGCTCGCGATAGAATTGATAAGTGAATATATTGTACCATTAAAGACTTCTGATACCGCATTAACGGCATTAAGTTTAATGGAAGAATTTAAAGTTAAGAATCTGCCCATTGTAAACGATAAATTGTTTTTAGGACTTATTTCCGAAAATGATATTTATGCTTATAATCAATTTGAAGAGGCTGTGGGAGCACATCCAATTGCCAAATCTCAGATTGCAATTACAAAAAACAAACATATATATGATGTATTAACTGCTTTTCAACAAAATAATTTAAGTTTATTGCCCGTTATTGATGGAGAAAACCAATATTTAGGATCTATACATTCATGGACTTTAGTAAGTCGATTAGCAGAAATTACCGGAGTTGTTAACCCGGGAGGAATTATTGTTTTAGAAATGAATATTCATGATTATTCCTTATCACAAATTGCACAAATTATAGAATCAAATAATTCAAAACTTATTAATTTATATTCTCGCACCTACCACGATTCCACAAAAATGGAAGTAACATTAAAACTAAATACCATGGACATTGAAGCGATATTACAAACCTTTGATAGATATGACTATAAAGTAAGAGCGTTTTATTCACATGAAAATCTTAATGCCAAATTGCAAGATAATTACGATGCCCTAATGAACTATTTGAACATATAAGATGAAGCGTTTTATTGTCCTTTTATTTCTACTCTTTAGTATAACTTTTCTTTTTGCTCAAAAAACGAAACCCTCTTGTGCCGATTCTGCAAAAATGGTTTACGTTAACAAGATTTATCTTAGTGGAAATAAAATTACACGCGATAAAATTATTTATAGAGAGTTAACTATTCATGCGGGCGATAGCTTATGTTATAAGGCTTTTAAAGAAGCCTTAAAAAAAAGTAAAGAAAACTTAAATAACAGCTCTTTATTTAATTTTGTAGAAATTCGTGATGTCCAAGTTGTTTCTAATGGAAAAATACATGCTAATGTACATATAGATTTAAATGAGCGTTGGTATATTTGGCCTATGCCTGTCGTGGAATTAGCCGAAAGAAATCCAAACGCCTGGTGGGAAACAAAAGATTTATCTAAAATTAATTATGGTTTATTTTTTACTTGGGAGAATTTCCGGGGTCGGAGAGAGGCTTTGAAACTTATTCTTCAGGGTGGATATGATGAACAGTTTGGTTTTCATTATGATATTCCGTTTATAAATAAACCGCAGACTTTTGGTATTATTTTAGGTGCCGGTCTTAAGCGAAATCATGAAGTTACCTACCAAACCATTAACAATAAACCCGTTCGCTATCGTGGTGAAGATTATCTTAAAGAAGAGTATTATGCTTATGCTGCTATAAATATTCGTAAAAATATTCATACGTCGCATTATTGTGCATTAGAATATAATAATCATCAATATAACGATAAGGTGTTTCAGTTAAATCCCGATTTTGATCCGGATCAAAATAATGATTTCGAATATTTCTCATTAACGTATTTTTATAAAAATGATCATCGCGATAGCCGTACTTACCCATTAAAAGGTTATTATTTAGATGCTATTTTGGTAAAACGGGGGTTGGGTATTTCCCAAAAATCAAATATTGACTTATTATCGCTTACCTCTAATTTACGTAAGTATTGGAATTTAGGTCATCAATTGTATTTTGCCGGTGGTTTTACCGGTCGTATTGCTAATACCGGACGTAATCCTTATTTTTTAAATACCGGCTTAGGATATGGAAGAGACTTTGTGCGAGGCTATGAATATTATGTAGTTGATGGTCAGAATTTTGGACTTATAAAAACTGATTTAAAATATGCCTTATTTCAAAATCAACTAACTAACCTACCTATTCTTCCAAGTAAATTTAATAAAATTCACTGGTCGATTTATTTAAGTCTTTTTACCGATTTGGCTTATTCCACAACCGAACTTCCTCAACTTTCAAATACTCTGCAAAATGAAGTGTTATTGGGTTATGGTGCGGGATTAAATTTTGTTTCGTATTATGATATTGTGATTCGTTTTGAATACTCATTTAATAAACTAAACGAAAGAGGCTTTTTTATCAGTTTTATGGCATCAATATAAAATCAAATACAGTCTACTAAAACAACAACCAACACTTTAATTTTCTTTTCAAGTATTATCCCTTTTTGCTTTCATTAAGACATTTCTTATTGCAAACACATTATAATGTTTCATAAAATGCATTTGTATTTATCTTAAAATCAAATAATTATATTGTTATAAAAATAATATTTAATAATTATTGTCAGGTTTTTAAAAAGTAGCGACAATTCCTGCAAACAAATCAAACAAAAATTACAATCATGAAAAATACAAAAAAGAACATTTTTAGAGGCGCATTAGTAGCCGGAGCAATTGTAGCAGGATCAGCATTTAGTGTTAATGCATCAAATGTACTTTCTTTTGATGAATTAGGAAGCGGTTCTGAGATTCGTGCCAAGCTTTTAAATACTACTGATTTTGCATTCAATACTTTTGAAGCCAAGTGTGGTGAAGGAAAATGTGGCGAGGAAAGTAAAACGAAAGAGGCTACAAAAGCAAAAACCACTAAAGCTGAGTCAAAAGCAAAAGAAGCTAAATGTGGTGAAGCTGACAAAACAAAAAAAGATCCAAAAGCAAAAACTACTAAAGCCAAAACAGAAGCAGAGTCCAAGTCTAAAGAAGCTAAGTGTGGTGAAGGAAAATGTGGCGAGAAAAAATAAGTATCAAATTATTTATACTCTAACATTTTAAGCGCAGTCGAAAAATCTTTATAAAATACATAGATTTTTCGGCTACGCTCAATATGAAAAACAACAACAAATGGTAGGAATAGGATTTAGAAAAGATTTTTCGGAGGAGTTCTTAGAAGGAACCTTATTGAAGCCCGATTTTATTGAAGTCGCTCCCGAAAACTGGATGGGCATTGGCGGTTACTGGAAAAAGATTTTCAAGGAACTTACAGAAAAACATCCGCTTTTCTTGCATGGATTATCGCTTTCTATTGGTAGTCCCGATGAGTTGGATTACTCTTTTTTAAAATCAGTAAAAGAATTTATACAAGAGTATAAACCCTTGGTTTATTCAGAGCATTTAAGCTTTTCTAAATGCGATAATGCCCACCTCTACGATTTACTTCCCATTCCTTTTACCGGAGATGCAGTAAAACATGTGGCTAATAGAATACGTCAAGTACAGGATTATTTGGGGCAAAAAATTGCTATCGAAAATGTAAGTTATTATACGTCTGTTGCCGCTGAAATGAGCGAAATAGAATTTATCAATGCCGTTTTAGCTGAAGCGGATTGTGATTTGCTTCTTGATGTAAACAATGTATATGTAAATAGTTTTAATCATCAATACAATCCTAATGAATTTATAAAACAGCTTCCGCTGGAAAGGGTAAAATACATCCATATGGCGGGACATACAAAAGTATCCGATGATCTTATTATTGATACTCATGGCGAAGCTATTATCGATACTGTTTATGATTTATTCGACTTTACCTTAAAACAAATTCAACGTGATGTCCCGGTTCTTTTAGAAAGAGATTTTAATATTCCCGAGTTGCCGGAATTACAAGAAGAAATTATGCGATTGAAAGCCATAATAGCAAACGCAACTAAAATACCGACTTATGCAACTGCTTAAAACCCATAAATATCAAAGTAATTTAGCGCAGTATTGCCGTAGTGGAAATTACATTTCCATCCCCGGTGTAAATGAAAAAAGGGTGGACAGATACCGTAATCTTATTTACAGCATTGTCGACGACAGCCTGCAATCTGCTTTTCCGCTTACTTATGATCTTTTGGAAAAACACGAGTGGAATAATATGGTAGATAATTTTTTCAGCAGTCATAAATGCCAATCGCCATTGGTTTGGAAAATGCCAAAAGAACTGCCCAACTATCTACAGGAGGCTAATTATCCCCTTCTTCATAAATATCCTCAACTTAAAGATTTACTCTTATTGGAGTGGTTTGAAGTTGAAATATATATGATGGAAGATAAGGAAGTCGAAATCCATGTCACAACGGGTACTCTGAGCACGGATAATTTTGTAATAAATCCTGAACTAACCATTATTCCATTGTCTTACCCTGTTCATCTAAAAAACGCATCAAATATTACGGATAAAGATGCGGGACAGTATTTTGTTTCCTTACATAGAGAGCCGAAAACGGGAAAGGTTCTGTTTACAGATATCAAATATCCACATTTGGAAATTCTTGAAAAGCTTGCTAATGAAAAGGCTGATTTTAAGGCTTTGCTCGAAATATTTAAAAAATATGCTTCGGAAGAAAATGCTATAATTGCTTTAAGGCAATTTTTAAAAGCGGCTTTGAATTCCAAACTTATTCTTGGGTTTACGAAATAAGTCTTTTATATCTTTCCTCAAATAATTCAGTATATTGTTTTTTCATTTCTGTGGATAGAAATGAAATCTGAATCAGGTTTTTTAGCTCCTGTTTTTTGATAAATAGATTTTCTATTTCTGACAATATTGTTTTTTCGCTTAATTTCAATCTGTCTTTTCCATAATAATCAAACAGTAATTCTTTTTTAATTTTTCTTTTTTTTCCATTGATAGGCAGAGCCAATTCTTCGGTGGCTGTACCCATAGAAATAGTGGAATTAAGCAAGTCGTAAGCCGGACTTAGTTCTATTTTATTGTTGCGCCCTATCAAGCTGAAATTTTTGAGGTGCATATCTTCATTTCCTGTTAGAAAACAAAATAGCACTCTTCGAAATAACTTTCTTTTTTCGAGCAAAGGAAATGTACAATGGCTTTCTATAACGGGAATTAGCCTTTCCATCGACCAATCATACTTGGTTTCTCGCGTATTCCCCGTTAATTGAGCAAAATCTTCTTGATGACGTTTTTTGTTTTTTGCGTATCTGTCAAAGCGTTTAATAAAATAGCTAAGACTCCCATCTTTAGAATATACCAAACCGCTGAGAGGAACTTCTATTCCAAAAGATTTAGCCATTTTCATAGTTAAATCTTCATTTTCCGGAACTTCTCTAAAAATATCGCTTTGTGGTTTGATTATAAAAGTACCTCTGTTATCTACAATCTCAAATCTTCTATTTTTTATTGATAATTTAGCACTAAGTTTGGGTTGAACACCTTGTATAGACATCTTACCAGACCTTGAAGCAGCCTCTTGTCTTTGTTCTTGAGCCGTAAAAGGCAAATCTGTTAAATCTGTCAAGCGTGGTGACAGTTTTGCAAGACCGGATTTACTGTATTTATCTTGACATAACTCGTATGTTATTGGACATCTATTCATCTGCGGAGTTGATTTTTTCTACGGTTACAGCCCCTACTAAATCTTGTCCTGTCACTAATAATTGTTCAAAATAATCTTTCCTATCTATTTTATATTTTTTTAATAATCCCTCTAGCTGTACACCTTCGGGTAGTAAACCATCAAAGAATGGGGGAAACGAATCAAATACATAAGACGTATCCCTTACCGGCATGGTAAGTGATATTGGAGCACCTTCGTAAGCCTGATCATATTGAAAAATGTAGTGGTTCCGGCTTTCTTCCTTTAGAATTCCGGCTATAACATTATGTGTTTTTATTAGCGCTTTTTTCATAATCATCCATTAAAGGGCTTTGAAAATGTATGTTTATATTCAGGGCTTCTAGAATCTTTATTATAGTTGACCACCGAGCAGTTTTTTTGCCTTTTTCAAGATCGTAAATCACTGTTTTACCCAAGCCTGCTAATTCCGCCAGTTCGTTTCTACTCAATTTGGCTTGTTTTCTATGAAAAAGAATTATCTTATGTAATTCGTATTTTACTGTCATAGCAGCAAATATAATATATTAATAATAAGAATGCAAGATTTTTATTTAAAATCAGACAATAATTACCGCTATAGAGGGAAATAATGACTTACAAGATTGCTATGATTACAATACAAGGATATTTTATTGTTATTACCGTTACAGCAGTAAAAAGGAAGTGTTATAATTGCTTTAAGGCAATTTTTAAAAGCGGCTTTGAATTCCAAACTTATTCTTGGATTTGCAATAAATTAACGGCTTTCGGAATAGATACTGAGAAGCTTGGAATTATTTATCTAAGGCTATCAAACAGTTTTAAATTATCAAAACCGGGTTTTATTTTACCGTCTTCCATTTTATGAATAATGTCAACAACCATATCATTATATGGTGTTGGAAAATGATATTTTTCCCCGTATTTACAGATGATTCCATTTATCTCATCAATTTCACATCTTTTGCCTTTTTCAAGATCCTGAAGCATACTGGCTTTTAAAAGTCTGTGTTTTTTAATAGCAATAGGTATTATTAAAAAAGAAATGTATTCTTTTATTTTTGTTTTATAATCAAGCAATTTGCGAATATCTTTACCTTGAACAGGCTCTATTTTAATATTTGCTTTATCCGAAACATCAATACATTCTTTAATTATTCTTTGAATGCATAATCTTGAAGCTTTGTTTTTTGCCGCTTCGCCGAAAGTGCAGCCTAAAACCGCAGACATACCGCTGAATGAACTATTAATTAATAATTTTGACCATCGAGCACCAATAAAGTTGTTTTCAACTTCAACGCGACCCATAGATTCTAAAATATTTTTTATAGTATTAACTTTATTTACATCAGCATTTTTGCTGAACGAACCCAAGCTAAATGTTATACTATCGGGCTCTGATGTTAGTTCGCATACGCCATTTCCAATTAGTGTTGCTCCCCAGGCAACAGAACACCCAAAGGTTTTATTTTCGCCTATTATCTCTGCTACTGAAATTTCGGGTAATCCGTTTTGCATTGTACAGATAACACCTTCATTAGTTAGCATAGAAGCACATTTTTTAATAGTGTTTGTATTATCTATGGTTTTGGTCATTAAAAATATGATATCATATTTTTTTGATATTTCTTCGGGAAGAAGTGCCTTTACAGCAACAGTCATTTCAACAGTGCCAATAATATGAGCTCCATTTGCTTTTAATCCGGCAATATGAGATTTGTTACGACTAATTAAATCGACATCTATTCCTTTTTTAGTGATATATGCACCTAAAATGGTTCCTAATGAGCCTGCTCCGTAAATTGCTATATTCATAATCTTTTATTTAATTAGCATCCGTTCAATGATATATATGTTGTTGTGCATTCAAATTTAAGGAAGATTTCTTCTTCTTTATAATATTTGTGTGTTTTGTAATTTAGGATGATAATTTATCGTGTGGAAAAACAAAAATATATCTGTGAATAGAATTAAAAGGTATTTGATTTTTTTAGTTTTTTGTAATTTATGATTAAATAGATAAACATTGCAATAAAAGGACTAAACCCAAGTATAATCAGAAGATTTCCTCCTTCTGATATTTCCCCCGCAACAGCTGTGATAATCAATATTGATAATACTATATAACTTTCGATATATTTAAAGTGTAACGCCCACTTTTTCTTTTTAAAGAAGGCAAAAGTTACAACAAGATGTAAAATGAAAATCACAGAGCTGAATATTATATAATACATTGCAAATGAACGGTTATTATCAGCTGTTTCCTTTGGTATAAAAAAACTACCAATAGCAGAAGATGCTAAAAAAAATAACAATATTAAACCAACTACCTGAAAAGCCTTGAGTAATTTAAATATGCCATTCTCAGGTGTAATCAGCTTCTTTTGTGTTTGCTCTTTTTTGTCTGAATCATCAGATATATCTTTTTCCTTAGCACAAATAAAAGTTGAAATAAGCAATAAAAAGCCGGCAAGTATAATGTAAACATACAATGCTGTTGCATTATGCAGTAATATGCCCATTATTATACTAATAATCCCCAAAATGATAGGGAAATAATATTTCTTTTTATTATCATTTTGAATCATACGAATTGACAAGCCGGAGAATATTAGTATAGGTATTGTTGCTAAATAAGATGTGCCTATAATTAGTCCTCCCAAAAATGACCAACCGTCTCCTCGAAATTGTTCTATTGCCAAATAAGCAATATAGATATTAAGTATTACCAAGCCAATAAAAGAAAATAGTGACATTGTTAGTAAAAACCAACACCTTGTGGCGGTCGTTTTATATGGATTAGATTTTATTGCCATTTTATAATTCTTATGAAAAATATACTTATTCTCCTCAAAATATTATTTGTTTTAGCAAGAGGTGTAACCGCTATTGATTAAGGCGAAAACCGTTTACTTGATTACCCTACATTAGTTTTTTTTATTAGGTTTACAATTACTTTAATCATTGTTTCTATTGTATATATTTTGCTAATGTTTTTTTAAAAACATGTATATATCTCTTATATTTGGAAGGATATATAGTACCGTATTTACTTCCTTTTTCCAAAGATAAAACTTTTATAGATTATAAGAAAAATCTACGGCTTGTTTTTAAGTTGTTTTTTTAAATCTCGATGCTGTCAGGAAATCCATTTTTGCAGACTAATAATAAAAAACAATTAATATTTAAAAACATATAAAAATGAATGTATTAGCAATTTATCAAAAAGCAATAGCCAGTTTATCGGTTTTAAACGACATTCCGGCCTTATTTTTCCGTATTATTTTAGCCTACGGCTTCTATGGTCCGGCAACTATGAAATGGGGAAATATCAGCGGTATAGCCGAATGGTTTGCTTCTATGGGAATACCATTCCCAATACTTAATGCTTATTTAGCAGCGAGTACAGAAATGGCAGCCATAATTTTATTACCTCTTGGTTTAGCCACGCGTTTTATTTCTATTCCTTTAATCATTACTATGATTGTGGCTATTGTTACAGTTCATTTTAGTAATGGCTTTGAAGCCGGAAATAATGGTTTTGAAATTCCACTTTATTATATGCTTATGCTTTTCGCTTTGCTTATTAATGGTGCCGGGAAAATAAGTATCGACCATTTAATTTCTAAACGCTTACAATAAATGAAAGAACCGGAAATTTTGATTAAATGGTAAGACATCAAAATAAAAAGGCAGATATTATTTGTCTTTTTTTGTTTTCTAACCGTACCTGTTTATAGTAAACATATCGGGGAAATCCTGATATCGTGTTTTGTATTTGAAAAATAATTAGTTTTGAAAACGAAGCATAATAGTTTATTTAGTATCAATGATTTACTTTTAACAAAAACACGAAGCAGGGAATTACTTAAGGTCAAAATACCTCAATATGAAACAAATCAAGCTTAAAAATAGGATTCAAAAGATATTACCTTTTCTTATTGCGCTATTTTCTTTTTCAATCCTTACCATAATGGCATTAAGCTATTCCAACTATAAAAAGGATTATTGGGAAAAAGATGTAAAAACACGTTTGCTTGAAACCTTAATGACCAAAAAGACCTCTTTAGAAAGAGCCTTGTATTCTCGGGTTTATTATACAAAAAGTGTTGCAGCATATGTTTCGTTAAGACCTGATATATCCACTAGTGAGTTTTATAATTTAGCGGCAGAACTTATAAAAAACGATTCTGTAATTAGCACAATGGCTCTGGCGAAAGACTGTATTATTGATGCTATATTTCCGAAAAAAGGACATGAAGCCGCCATAGGTTTAAATTTGTTGGCACATCCTAAAAGGAGAGAGATTGTTGAAAAAACCATTGAAACCCAGAAGACTTTTGTTGCAGGTCCCGTACAACTGGTGGAAGGTGGTATTGCCTTTATCAGTTATACGCCTATTTTTGATAAAACAAAACCAAAAGGTAGTAACTTTTGGGGAGTAACCGATATTGTTATTCGCCGAGATAAGCTACTTGAGGAGACTTCGCTTTTAGAGCGTGAGGCGGGCTTTTTATTCTCTATTCGAGGGTATGATGGCAAAGGTGATCAGGGTGATATTTGGTGGGGAAACGAAAGTGTTTTTACAAAAAATCCCGTTACGGTAAATATTGATTTACCCTACGGAAATTGGGTTCTTGCTGCCGTTCCCGAAATAGGTTGGTCTTCTTATCTCAATCAAGATCATGTATTGCTATATTTTTTACTACTTAGCACTTTTATTATCAGCGTATTAATCTGGTTTATAAGTCGGTCTATTATTAAAATAAAAGAAAATGAACAGGAATTAAGAGCTATATTTCACTCATTGAACAGTTTGATTATTGAATATGATGAGGAAGGTAGATATATTAAAATTCCTACTTCAAATACAGCACTGTTAATACGTCCAAAAGAAGAGATGCTTCAAAAAACTATTTCCGATATTTTCAATAAAGAAGAGGCTGATTTTTTCCATAGTGCAATAAAAAAGTGTTTAAAAACAAAAAATCTGGTGCAAATAGAATATTCTTTACAAATTGGAGCTGATAAGAAATGGTTTGCAACAAGAATATCGTGGAAATCGGAACATCGTGTTATTTTTCATGCGGTTGATATTACAGAACAGAAAAATGCTCGCGAAAAAATTATTGAGTCGGAAAAAAGACTTAAAGCCCTAAATGCTACAAAAGATAAGCTATTTTCTATAATTGCTCACGATTTAAAAAGTCCGTTTAATATTATTCTTGGCTATAGCGATTTATTAAAATCAGAATATAAACAATTCGAACCCCATCAAAGAACAAAACTGATAAACAACATCTACGAGTCATCAAAAAACGCTTTCAATTTAGTAGAAAATTTATTGCTTTGGGCTAATTCTCAAAGTGATAATATTAAATTATCTAAAGAATCATTGAATTTAAAAAAACTAATTATTGAGTCTATTGAAGCCCATCAGTTTGCAGCCGAAAACAAGAATATTACTATTGAAATAAATGTTCCTCCTCAATTAAATATCAATGCTGATAAATTTACACTACAAACTATAATTGCAAACCTTTTTAATAATGCTATTAAATTTACGTATGCAAAAGGAAAAATTATAATTGATGTTAAACAAATAGAAGGCGCCGTTGAGATTTGTATTACTGATAATGGCATTGGTATTTCGGAAGAAGTACTTCCCAAGCTTTTTCAGGTTAATGATAATATATCAACCTTAGGTACTGAGAATGAAAAAGGAACGGGATTAGGATTACTGCTTTGCAAAGAGTTTGTAGAAAAATACAATGGAAAAATTTGGGCTGAAAGTGAGCCGGAAAAAGGAAGTAAATTTTGTTTCACAATACCTATCTCTAAAGGATAAAATAAGACCGCTGGCACATGAAATTATGAGTATAGAAAGTATTTTTAATCAGTTTAATCACGAAGGTGTTTTTCAAAAAGCCGAAGCAATTGAAAGCGGACATATAAATACTACCATACTTATTCGTACACTTAGTTCGGCTTCGCCCGATTATGTTTTACAAAGAATAAATTCAAACGTTTTTAAAAATATTCCCGACTTAATCAAAAACAAAGTTTTAGTTACCGATTTTTTACGAACGAAAGTGCAAGAAAATATCATCCGCTTAATTCCAACAAAAAGCGGAGAATATTATTTTGTAGATACAAATAATGACTATTGGAATTTAATGGTTTTTATATTCGATAGTCGTGTGTATTTAAAAGCACCCAATACTAAAATTGCAGAAGAAGCAGGGCGTTTATACGGACAGTTTTTTTATTTACTCAACGATTTTGAATCTGAAAAACTAACAGAAACAATCCCTCGCTTTCACGATATGCATTATCGCCTTAATCAGTTTGAAAGTGCAATTAAACAAGCCAGAGATAAGCGATTGGAATCTGCAAAGGCAGCTGTTGAATTTGTAAATAAAAACAAAGCAGAAATACTCGTTTTGCAAAAACTAAAAGATAAAGGAAAGCTTCCATTAAGAGTAACACATAATGATACCAAATTATCGAATGCGCTTTTTGATAAAAATGAAAAAGCTATAGCTGTTATTGATTTAGATACTCTTATGCCGGGCTTGGTACATTATGATTTTGGCGATTCGGTAAGAACAATTTGTTCTTCAGCAGAAGAAGATGATGGCGACCTTAGTAAAGTGTATTTCCTTACGGAAAATTTTGAAGCTTTTGCTAAAGGATTTCTTCATTCTTGTAAAAGCATCTTATTAAAAGATGAAATTGAAAGTTTGGTTTTAGGAACAAAATATATGGTGTTTATTATGGGGCTTAGGTTTTTAACGGACTACCTTAATAACGATATTTATTATAAAATTAAATATACAGAACATAACCTAATACGCGCAAAAAACCAATTTGCTTTACTTAAAAGTATGAAGTTGCACGAAAGAGAAATGCAAAAAATTATTCAGAAGACAATATAAGAGAATCTTATATTAAACAAAAAAGCGACTCCATAAACAGGAGTCGCTTTTTTTGTTTTGATAAAAACCTGATTATTCAATAATTGTTAATTCATCAATAATATTTTGAGCTCCACCAAGTTTATCGATAATAAACATAACGTAACGTATATCCACATTAATAGTTTTCTGTAGTTTGTTATCAAAAGAAATATCGCCACTCATAGCTTCCCAGTTACCATCAAATGCAAGACCAATTAACTGTCCGCGAGCATTCATAATAGGACTTCCGGAATTACCACCGGTAATATCGTTATTACTTAAAAAGCCAACAGGCATTTCACCTTTTTTATTAGCCCATCGACCAAAATCTTTTTTCAGAATAAGTTCTTTTAGTTTAGCCGGAACAACAAACTCTGGATTTGTTGGGTCTTCTTTTTCTAAAATACCGTCTGTAGTTGTATAAAATTTATATTCAACGGCATCAGAAGCACGATACCCACCAATTTTTCCATAAGTTAAACGCATGGTAAAGTTAGCATCGGGATAATATTTTTTATTTGGATCTTTTTCTCTTAAACCGGCAACATACAAACGTTCAGCTTTTGCTAATTTTTCATAAGCAGGAGCAGCTTTTGGTTGCATAGTACGATAAGTTTTGAAAAAAGCATTCCAAATTTTTATTGCAGGATCGGAATTAATTTTTTCTGCAGTAGGATTATCTAAAAGAGCATTTACTTTTTCAGCAGAAGTAAAAGAAGATTTTTTAAATATTTCGTCTGCCCAGTTTTCAAATTTACCCTCAAATTCTTTAGCGTGTTTGCTTAAAATTGCAGGAACTTGATCGGAAGGAACGCCCCAATAATATAAACGCATAGTTTCACCAAGCATCTTTTTATCTAAAGGCATATAATAGTTTTTAAAATGATCTTTAATGCCTTCCCTTAAATGAGTAATTGTTTCGTCTACTTTTTCCTGATCAACAGTATCGGCAGCTAATAATCTGCCTAACTTAGCAAAACGTGCACCATAAGGCAATAATTCGGAGCCACGGTAAAAAGCTTCTCTGAAATACCAATTGCTTAAATTAAATTCTTTTAAACTTTCGTAGGCCTCTTTATATTCGGTCATTACGTTGCCGTATTTAGCTTTGCGATTTTCATCGGCATCGGCCCAAGCCTGAAATTCAGTTTCAATCTGACGTTTTATATCGGCTACTTTATTTGCTTTTAAGGCTTTTGTTTGACCTTGAAAATATTTCCAGTAATTAGCAATACCGGCAAATTTAGATGCATATTGTAATCTAACAACAGGATCGGCATCCATAAATTCGCGCATAATATTTAATTTTTCTGTACGTATTTTCACTATCGTAGGATTACTTTCATTAATAGCTAAATCAATACCGTAAGAAGTTAAATAACGCTGAGTGCTTCCCGGATTACCCATAATAAAAACAAAATCGCCGGGTTTAGTATCTTTAATAGAAATAGGTAAATGCCATTTCGATTTCATTGGAACATTTTCTTCAGCAAATTTTGCAGGACTTCCATCGGGAGCAGTATAAACACGGAAGATAGAAAAGTCGCCGGTATGACGAGGCCACATCCAGTTATCTGTATCGGCACCAAATTTTCCAACAGCTTCGGGAGGTGTTGCTACTAAGCGAATATCGGTAAACACCTCATAGACAACCATATAATATTCATTTCCTGCGAAGAAACTACGAATAATAGCTTGATAATCATTTCCATCTGTAGCTTCTTTAATAAGTTTAGCTTCAATCTTAGCTAAGGCAGCAGAGCGTTCGCTTTCTGTCATAGTATCGCTAACACCGGCAAGCATTTGAGCAGTAACATCGCTCATGCTTCTCATAAATTTAACGCTTAGGTTGTCAATAGGTATTTCTTCATCTTTGTTCTTAGACCAAAAACCATCGCTTAGATAATCGTGTTCTATGGTACTTACTTTTTGAATTGAACTATAACCACAATGGTGATTAGTAAAAATCAAACCTTCAGGCGAAACAATTTCACCGGTACAACCACCACCAAAAATGATAATAGCATCTTTTAAGCTGGCTTTGTTAATGCTGTAAATATCTTCTGCAGAAAGCTTAAAGCCTTTTTTATGCATATCTTTGATATTTAGCTGTTTGAGGAACATAGGAACCCACATACCCTCATCGGCTTTAACACTGGATTGGAATCCAAGGCTAAGCACAAAAATAAAAATGAGTAATTTTTTCATGTGTTGATTAGTTTTGATTTAATTTATTTGTCTTTTATAATAAATATTTTGTTAGTTGTGTTTTTTGTGATTCTAAAATTGTATTGCAAATAAACTGAATTTTTTGCAGTTTCAAAAATATTTAAGCCGTCAAACAGCTTGATTACCAAATTTTTATTAACTCTAAATTGCACGATAATGAACGCTGGGTTTATAATCTTCTCATCTATGGTAAGATGGTTATTCCAATTTTAAGAAAAAGATAAACCCATTTCTCACTAACACATTTATTTTCTGTAAAACTATTTTTTCGTTTTATTTGAGGCAATAATTCTGTTTAAGCTGTCCCTTAAAGAATAAAAATCTTGTAAATGCAATGAGTCTACAGGTTTTGCTGATGGTGATTTCAACTTCAAAGGATCGATAGCATGACCATTTTTATAAACCCTAAAATCGAGATGAGGACCGGTAGCTAATCCCGTTTGCCCGACATAGCCTATCAAATCGCCTTGTTTTACTGTTTTTCCTACAGAAATTCCTTTAGCAAAACCTCTAAGATGCATATATGTTGTAGAATAAGTTCCGTTATGTTTGATAGTAAGATAATTACCACCACCTCTTTTTTGGTAGCCTTTACGAATAATTACTCCATCACCAATAGTGTGAACAGGTGTTCCGGAAGCTGCTGCATAATCAACTCCATGATGAGGTCGGCGAATTTTTAAAACAGGATGATAACGACTATTTGAAAAACGCGAGCTGATACGTTTAAATTTTAGTGGTGCTTTTAAAAATGTTTTTCTTAAGCTTTTACCTTCTTCATCAAAATATTCTCCAACAGAATCCTGTTCAAAATAATAAGCATTATAGTCGGTTCCAATATGATTAAATCGAGCAGCAAATATTTTTCCAATGCCAAAAGTATCTTTATCAACTATCATTTTTTCGTAGAAAACACAATACGAATCACCTTTTTGAATTCCAAAAAAGTCGATGGTCCAACTGTAAATGTCCGATAACTCATTAGCTAATTCAGGATTGACCTTATTATCAATCATAGAATTCCATAAGGAAGAGTTTATAGTGCCTTCAATAGTATCTAATACGCGGATTATTTCTTTTTTTCCGGCAGTTACACTAATAGTATCACTTAAATCAAAAATAACATACTCAACTCTATTTTTTTCATAAGCAAAATAATGAAGTGTTTGTAGCGAATCCAGATCTTTAAAAAGGTAATAATTATTTCCTGCTTTTATTTTCCGAACATCACAAACGGGTTTTGCCACCTTAACCAATTGTGCAATTTTAGAATAAGACACATTTTGTTTAAGTAAAATATCCGATAGGTTTTGATTACGTTTTACCTTTTCTTTTTCAACTAAAAAAGAATCTATTGGAATATTAAAAAGCAATACGGGTTTGGCTAATACAGTTTCTTTTTCAGAATTATTGATTTGTTTTTGTGGTGAATTACAAGATACTGCAAATACTATTACAGTAAATAATAAAATATATATAAAAGATTTATTCATTCTTGAAAAATTTGAGTTGCAAAGGTAAGAGAAAAGCTTATTTTTTGGCAGATTGGATTTTATAAATTTACAGCTCCATAGGAGCGAAATGCAGGGTTTAAGAATTTTACAAATTTTACCATCCTAAGAAATTATAATGTAAGAGTGTTTTTCAAGATGGGGAAATAATTAAGATTCATATTCTTGTTATTTACCGTCATATTTCAGCTTTATTTTAACAAATTATTTTGATTTTCAATATTTTTCATATAATTTTGGCTGTATAACACGTTGAATCGGGAGGAGAAATAGTATTTATCATTTAATTAAAAGTTTGTGGGGAACTTTTAGACGAATTTTATAAGACTATTATGAACCTTTCTAAAAATGATTTCCTCTCCAAGCTTTTTCATCCAATAACTTTAGCTCTTCTTGTAAGCCTTGTTTCCGTTTGGTTTATTTTTCCTCAGTTTGAAGTCTATGTTTTAGAAGAAGTTTCAAATACCTATTTGAATACCGATCAAAAAAAATCAACTTTTTTTGCGGATTTAAATCACGACGGACAAGCCCAAATAGTGAATTTGATGAACCCCTCAGCTTATGCCCCAACGTGTATTTATTATAATTCAAGAGAAGGTGGATATGGTATTGATCAATTTAATTATCGTGGTCACTGGTTAAAATACGGCCAAGTTATTATTGGAGATTATAATAACAATATCCAAGATGAAATTTATGCTTTTAATCGTGTAGAAGATTCTGTATTTTTAAATATTACGGAAGTAATGTTGAAGAACGGCTTAGATAGGCGTGATATTTTTATTGATTTAGTCCCCGCTTTTAAAGAGAATGAATATGACGTAGCGTTAGCCGGAGGAGAACTGCACGATATTGATAATGACGGGAATAAAGAATTATTATTTGCTCTTCTTGCAGGATATTCCAAAAGCCCAAGAGCGTTTTATGTCTATGATATTGATGTGGATAGTATTTATCGATCGCCAAAATCTGGTTCAGGACTCATAGGCGGACTCAAGTTTAAAGATGTAAATAATGATGGTTTCCCGGAAGTATTAGGTGTTATAACGGCGCCCTATAATTATCATTTGCCAATTCCTTATCCAGATAGCAGTTCTTGGTTAATGGTTTACACCAAAAATTCGGAGTTTTTATTTCCTCCTGTTGAGCTGCCGCACCCATATTCTAATTTTATCTCTGACTTTATAGAACTTGAAAATGAAACCTATATTTTAAGTTTATGTCAGTATCAGTTACTAAACGAGAAAATTTACACTAACGAAATCAGACTCTATGATTTGCAGGGGAATTTGCTTAAAACGAGGATTCCGGCAACCAAAAATCCGCAGGAAAAAATAAGTGCCATTTGTTTTGATAAAAGAAAAAGCGAAACACGTTTAATATCTAATAAAGGGGGCGTTTTTGAACTTGATAAAAAATTAAATTTGAACAAAATCCACCAATTATCTATTGAAGATGACGAAATCATATCTTTATTTTATAATCAAAGTATTGATTTAGATGGTAATGGGTTTAATGAGTATATATTGAAATCGAGCAAAGGCGACTTGATGATTTTGAGTGACGATTTAAAACACCTAAATCGACTTAAGATTAATGCTTTACCAATTCGACCTAAAATCTCTGTAGCCTTAATGCCAAATGAAAAAGCTGTTCTTGGAATTTCCACAAAAGATGCTTTTATAGAATATCGCTATTATAAAAATCCTTATACTTGGTTGAAATTCCCTACAATTACATTCGTTTTTTTATTGAGCTATTTGTTATTTTATCTTTTGGTTAAAGTTCAGAAGCAAAAATTGGAAAAGAGGTATAAAGCCGAGAAACAAATTAGCAAATACCAATACCAAGGTTTACGCAATCAGTTAGACCCTCACTTTACTTTAAATATTTTAAATGCAATCCAATCTCTGTTCTATCAAAAAGATTTTGACAAGGCAAAAGGCTTGCTTTCTAAATACGGAAAGCTAAATCGCAACGCCTTGCAGAATGCAGAGAAAATAGCTATTTCTTTAGAAGATGAATTGGATTTTGTAGAGAATTTTTTGGCTTTAGAAAAGTTCCGCTACGAGGAGCGTTTTGATTATTTCATTAAAGTGGATAAAGCAATTGATACGGAACAGGTTCAGCTTCCGCGAATGCTTATCCACACTTTTGCTGAGAATGCTATTAAGCACGGTCTCTTCCCGAAAGGTAAAGGCGGTTTTTTGAAGATTGAAGTCAAGGAGAATGAAAAAAACATCCAAATAAATATTGAAGACAATGGTGTAGGAAGAGCTAAAAGCAAAGAGTTAAAAACCACCAATAACGGCAAAGGATTAGGTATAATTAAAGAACTTGTTAAACTCTATAATAAACTACAAAAAACAAAAATAACTTACAATACCATTGATTTATTTGAAGAGGAAAAAGCGGTAGGTACAAGGGTTGAAGTTTTACTGCCGACTAAAGCACAAAAAAATTAAAAACAAATCATAACACCTACCATTTTCGTAAAGACTTCATTATATTTTTCTGTATTTTTACCGCTGAAAAAAATAA
>JAGGWH010000079.1 GCA_021157585.1 Bacteroidales bacterium
AGAATAGAACCAAAAAGGGCAATTTGCTCTCCTTTTTGATAGCTGGCAGGTTCAAATTTAAACTCAATCTTGTGTGAACCTTTAGGAATTAACATCGCACGAAGTGTATAATCAGCCCTAAAATAATCAATTTGTTTACCATCTAAATATGCATTCCATCCTTTATCGTAATAAATTTCTGAAAAGACAGCAATTTTATCACTTTGTGAATAAGAATTATAAACCAAGTGATTGGGCAGGTAACTTTCCATTATTATTGCTGATGAATCATTATTTAATGTGATTGAGCCAATTGTATTTTTAAATCTTTTATCAATAACTACAGTGTTTTCGCTGTCAAATGCTTTCAAAGCTTCTAATTCTGTATTTGCATCATCAGCCCAAAGAATAGTATTAGCGAACCAAGCAGAACCATTTGCCGAGGAGTTAACTAGAGGTGCTGCATTTGGATTGTAAATAATATATTTGGTATTAAGCATATTTAAAACAGGAGTCTGATAGAATACTTTTCTGATGCTTTCTTCGCTAGGCTTATTCTGTAATGTAGAGGTTATTTTTCCAATTTCATTTGTCAATATATGACTTATCAAATCTTGATAGCGACCCAATTTAGCAGAATGATAACCGCCAATGGATTTGTGGAAATAAGAAACACTGGCATCATTAAATGGATTATTCAGGTTTAGCACCCTATAATCAAGGCTTTTATCTTTTAGAATTAATTTATCAGCCTGACTAAGTTGATATGGTTTATCAACTATGCGAGCACGTTCAAAATTTTCGTCATTTACATAGCGTTTATTTACCGAGAATAAATCTAAGAGAATCAATATTCCTATCAGAGCAATAAATACATTCTTGGATATTTTTTGATAAGCAAAAGCTGCTATGAGTGTTAAAGATGCGAAAATGAACAGAAAACTTCTTAAAGCATCTGCTTTAAAAATACTAATACGTGCTAATTCGATATTGGCTATAATGGCATCTAATTGTGGATTATTCTGGCCACTAAAAAATTGAGCTTTCTCCATATCACTGAAAAAGGAAAATATACCGGGAGCAAGATAAAAGAGTAAACTTAAACCTCCTGAAAAAATGAAGGCAATACCAATAGAATTTCTGTATTGTAAAATATTTTTCGGATTTTTAACCAATTCCCAAAGAGCCAAAATTGCCAAAAGAGGAATAGTAAATTCAGCAATAATTAAAGTCATACTAACCGCTCTAAACTTATTATACAGTGGTATATAATCCATAAAAAAATCGGTGAGAGGCATAAAGTTTTTACCCCAAGCTAAAGCTAAAGAAAGAATAGTAGCTAGCAATAATCCCCATTTTAAATTTCCTTTTACAATAAGTAAACCCAAGAGAAATAGGAAAATGATAATGGCTCCTACATATGTTGGTCCAGCCATAAACGGCTGATTACCCCAATAGGCAGAAATATAGTTCTGAGAAATTACTTGTTTGTATTGTGGATCAACTTGATCCATTGCTTTTTTGTTGGAAGCTAAAGCTCCCGATGTTCCACCTTTAATATTTGGAATAAGTAGACTCCAGCTTTCGGCTATACCATAACTCCACTGTGTTGCATAGTCTTTATCAAGTCCGCTTGTTTGGTTATTCTCATCAATTTTGAGTTCTGATTTTCCGCGCATCGATTGAGCAGAATATTCCATAGTAACCAATAGGTTAGTGATATTGGGTAGAACGGCTAAAATAGCAGCGACTACAAGAACTGCTGTTGCTTTTCCGAATTGAGGCAGTGTTTTGTTTTTGAGGTGATCGAAGAAAATAAATAGAACTAAAACGATAATTAACAAGAGTAGGTAATAGGTAATCTGTAGGTGATTAGCTGTAATTTCTAGTGCAGCAAATAAGGCTGTTAGCACTCCACCGAGGAGATATTTTCCTCTATAGGTTAGTATAATACCCGCAATAACAGGTGCCATATAGGCAATGGCATGGGCTTTGGAGTTGTGGCCTGCTCCCAAGATAATTATAAAATAACTTGAAAAGCCAAAACCAATGGCTCCAACAATAGCTAGCCAAGGATTTACACGTAGAACAATTAGAAGTATGAAAAAACCAAGAAAGTAGAGAAATATTAGGTTTACAGGGTGAGGTAAACCTAGTTTGATTAATGTATCTATCTTTTTAATCCAATTGTTGGGATAAAGTGTAGAGATTTGATAAGCAGGCATTCCCCCAAACATGCTGTTGGTCCATAAAGGTTCTTTATTGGTTTTAGTCCTAAAATCAGAGATTTCTTTAGACATTCCTTTGAAAACGGTAATATCGTGTTGCTTTAGTTTTTTTCCTTGCAATACAGGTGTTAAGAAACTGAATGCTAAAACAATAAATAGAATAATGGCCGCCAGATAGGGGAGTGCCTTTTTAAGAAATGCTGTATCCATAAATTATTCTTCTTTTATTTCTTCATAATCCACATAATCACCGAGTTGATTTTTTTCATCCGATGTTTTTGTTTTCTTATGTGGCGTATTAATATTTACCTCGCCTTCTTTTCGAGGTGTTTCTTGTTGATATGGATTGTTCATCTGGTTTTGTGCTTTTTTTATAAAGCTTCTTAATAAAATAGGCATCAGCAACCGAATCAAATAAGGTCCGATAATAAATAGAAGGAAAATTATAATTAAAAAAGTCAAAATAAAATCAATTTAAATATTTATGCAAAAATAAGGGTTTTTTAAAGACGGAGAAAAAGCTATACGGTGAATTATACGTATTTTAATAAAATTTAAGGACTTTTTACAATATGAGTTTTTTATAAAATTTTTAACGAATTATTTTGAGCTTTACTGTAACTGAAAGTTTTTTTTAAAGTCTATATGTTATAAATACAAATTCAAACCAAATTTAATAATGAAAAAAATAATCTATTTTATTCTTATTAGCGGAATTTTATCTCCACTGATGGGATTAAGTCAAGATAATATAAAGAAAACCTATAAAGCCACTAAAATTGAGGAAGCCCCTTCTATTGATGGAGTGTTAAATGATGCTGTTTGGGAAAAAGGAGAGTGGTTAGACGATTTCACTCAATTTGAACCCTATAATGGTGCTGAAGCAACACAGAGAACTGAGTTCAAAGTTTTATTTGATAAAGATAATATCTACGTGGCTATTAAAGCTTTTGATACCAGTCCGGATAGTATCGTTCAGCGTTTGACTAGGCGTGATAATCCTGATGGCGATTTTGTTGGAATTGCTTTTGATAGTTATCACGATTTGCGTACAGCCTTTATGTTTGCTGTTAGTGCAGGAGGTGTTAAATTCGATCAGATGCTTACTGAAGATGGAAATAATGAGGACCAATCTTGGGATCCAAATTGGTGGGTAAAAGTAAATTTAACCGATGAAGGTTGGCTTGCTGAAATGAAAATCCCTTTTAGTCAATTACGTTTTGAAAAAGAATCTGACGGTGTATGGGGATTAGAAGTTTTCCGTCAAACTTATCGCCATAACGAACTTGATTTTTGGCAGCACATTTCTAAAGATGCTCCCGGAATGGTTCACCTTTTTGGTGAAATGAATGGTTTGGAAGATATTAAACCAAGAAAAATATTTGATATCACTCCTTATGGAGTTGCTAAATTGGAGACTTATGAAGCTCAATCGGGAAATCCTTTTGCTGATGGGAAAGATTATGATATAAATGGTGGTATTGATGCGAAAATAGGCGTAACGAATAATCTCACACTCGATTTAACAATCAATCCTGATTTTGGTCAGGTAGAAGCAGATCCTTCTGAAGTGAATCTAACAGCCTATGAATCTTATTTTGAAGAAAAACGTCCGTTTTTTATAGAAGGCGCTAACATTACCACTTTCGGAATTGGGATTGGTGATGGTGGAGTTGGAAACGATAATCTGTTTTATTCTCGTCGTATCGGCCGCAGGCCAAGATTATACCCCGATTTAAATGGTAATGAGTATGCTAGTGTTCCTGTAAATACACCAATTATTGGAGCCGTAAAACTAACTGGAAAAACCAGCAATGGTTTGTCGATAGGGATCATGGAAAGCGTTACGGCAGAAGGAAGAGCAGAAATTGATGATAATGGGACTAGCCGTTATGAAACCGTTGAACCACTAACGAATTACTTTTTAGCGAGAGTGCAAAAAGATTATAATGGTGGCAACACAATTGTTGGTGGAATGATTACCAGTACCAACCGATGGACAGATGCAAGTACGGAAGATTATTTTCATAAAGATGCCTATACCGGAGGTGTAGATTTTACCCAATATTTTAAAAAGAAGGTGTGGATGTTTAATGTTAATGCGGCATTTAGTCAGGTTAACGGAACTGCGGATGCCATAACAAGAACCCAAGAGTCTTCTGCTCGTTATTTTCAAAGAGAAGATAATGATTATGTAAATTACGATCCTACTAAAACATCATTAATGGGCTCTGGTGGTCGTTTGCAGCTTATCCGACAAAAAGGACATTGGACTCATTTGGCTGTCGTTCTGTGGAAAACTCCAGGTTTTGAACTAAACGATATGGGTTATCTTCGTCAAGCTGACCAGTTGTTTACTATGTTTTGGGGTCAATATCGAATTTGGGAGCCCAAAGGGATTTATCGCTCTTGGAATTTGAGTGGCGATTATTATAATGTTTGGGATTTTGGTGGCAATTTATTAGGTCACGGTTTGGAAGCAAATGCCAATATGAACTTTAAAAATTTCTGGAATTTTTGGGGACATTATAATTTAAATACCAATGGAATTTCAAATACAAGCTTACGAGGTGGCCCAAGAATGCGTACCGCGGGAAGTAGTAGTATAATGTATAATGTGAGTACCGATAGCCGGAAGAAGCTTCATTTTTATGTTTACAATAATTTTAGTAATGGCTTCGATGGTAGCTCAAAAAACTTTACCATTTCTTCGGGTTTTACTTATAAACCAATAAATACTTTAACCGTATCTGTAAATCCTCGATTCAATAAATCGTTTAATGAATTGCAATATATTGGAAGAGAATTTTTTGGTGGAGTTGATCGCTATTTATTTGCTTCTATCGATCAGAAAGTGTTGAGTGCTTCTATTCGTATCAGCTATAATGTAACACCCGATTTAACACTTCAATATTGGGGGCAACCCTTTATTGCTAGCGGAAAGTACAGTGCGTTTAAAACAATCTCTAATCCTATGGCAGACAGCTATCGCGATAGGTTTGATGTTTTTACCAATAATCAGATAAGTCCTTTAGTTGATGGAGAATATAATATCGATGAAAATACGGATGGAAATATAGATTATAGCATCGGAAATCCTGATTTTAATGTGCAGGAATTCTTATCGAATCTTGTTATCCGTTGGGAATATAACCCAGGTTCATCAGTCTA
>JAGGWH010000080.1 GCA_021157585.1 Bacteroidales bacterium
ACAAAAACAAAGGGATTTTGGTAAAAAAATTGTCCGCCAATTTCTATTCCCAATAAATCAAAACGCATAGCAGAACTAAAAATATTTGCTCTCTCACCTTGGAAAGTGAAACTAATAAAATCGTTTTGCAAATTCCAATACAAAACAGGAAGAAGCAAAAGGGCGGAGATAAAAACACTCAAATACAGCTGATAAGTTTTTAGCCATAAACGATTATAAAACAAGATATACAATCCGGCTCCTGCCCAAAGAAAAACAGAGGTATATTTAGAAAGCATTGCTAAGCCAATTAATAGTCCAAGCAAAAGCATTTTTCTTTTACTCGAAGAAGCCATATCCCTATCAGGAAGAATATCCAGCATCAAGAACAAGCTGAGTAGCCAAAAGAAAACCTGAGGGGTATCGGGAAGAATAAAAACTCCAACAATCAAGCTTGTATAAAGCGATGCAGTATAAAGTAAAGCGGCATACCACCCTGTAAGTTCATTCTTAATTTTCTTTCCGATTTGGAAAAATATCCAAGTATTAATTCCGGCAAAAACGACAGATGATAGGCGAATAAAAAGCGCACTATCGAATAATAGATTTAAAGAAAAAAACTGTATAAAGAATCCCACCAAAGGTGGGTGATCAAAATGACTCCAATCTGGATATAGAGCGTAAGTCCAATAATAAACTTCATCGTTTCCCAATTCAACCACCGAAGCCAAGAACAGTCGCAGAATAGTACTGAGACCTATAAGCCAAGCTAGGTTTCTATGAAAACGATTTTGAAACACTAGCGAACACTAATCAAATAGATATCAAAAATTAAGACCGAATTAGGTGGGATTATAGATACGGCACCAGTACCATATCCTAAACCAGAAGGGATAATTAGTTTTCCTGTACCACCTACATTAAACAAAGGAATACCTTCTTGCCAACCGGCAATTACATTTGTTAATGAAAAACTTGCTGTACCGCTGTCAAAAACAGTACCATCAACAAGCTTACCGGTATAATTAACTGTAACATATGAACTAATCGACGGTTTTATTCCCGTACCCTGATTATCAATGATATAATACAAACCCGAATCTGTATGCTGTGCTGTTAAACCATTATCTGCTAAATAATTTTCTATAATTTCTCTATCAATAGCTAACTGGGCCTCAGCATCATTTTCATCCTTATTACAAGCTGTTAGACCAAAGGAAACAGCCAAAATAAATAATAATATTTTTTTCATCTTTTTTAAAATTTTACGCCTGCAAATATATCAAAAAAGGAAGCTGTTAAACTTCATTTTTATTCATTTTCAATTTGATGCTCTCACAACTCATTGCAATATATTCATGAGTAGCCGGAATTTTAAATTCGGGTTCTATTTTATGTTGTCCAACTGCTGATACGGCATCTTTTAATGCAAGCCAAACCGATAATCCGTGAATAAATGGAGGCTCTCCAACAGCTTTACTCTTTTTTATAACCAAAGGATTTGGAGCTTTATCTAATAATTCTACTCTAAAATCTTTTGGAATATCGGTAACAGCAGGGATTTTATAAGTGTCGGGGGAACGATTTAATAAATTACCATCTCCATTATATTTCATCTCTTCGGAAGTTACCCAACCCAAACCTTGAACAAAAGCACCTTCAATCTGACCTTTATCAATAAGTGAATTAACCGAATTTCCTACATCATGTAAAATATCCGTTCTAAGAACCTGATGTTTTCCGGTTAAAATATCTACTTCTACTTCTGAAACTGCCATACCATAAGCAAAATAATGAAATGGATTACCTTTTCCCGTTTCTCTATCGAAATGAATATCGGGAGTTTTATAAAAGCCTGTTGCACTTAAGCTATACTGATTTAGATAAGCAAAAAGAACCAATTTGCTAAATGAGATATTGTATTTACCATCTTTAACCTGATTATTTTCAAACTTAATCTGTCCTTTGCTTTTCGGAAACTTATCACGAAAAGCATCGCTTAAACGAGCAATCAATTTATCGCAAGCATTTTTTACAGCCATTCCGTTTAAATCTGTACCCGAAGATGCTGCAGTTGCCGAAGCGTTAGGAACTTTTGAGGTATTAGTTGCCGTAATATTAAACTTGTCGACATCAAGTCCTAAAACATCGGCAGCAATTTGTCTTATCTTAGTATGTAAACCCTGTCCCATTTCTGTTCCACCATGATTTACGTTTACACTACCATCCTGATAAATATTTACTAATGCTCCTGCTTGATTTAAAAAAGAAGTAGTAAATGAAATTCCAAATTTTACGGGAGTCATCGCTAAACCACGCTTAACATATTCATTCTTAACATTAAACTGATCTACTAAATTCCTACGCTTAAAATAATCGCTTGAAGCCATTAATTTTTCAAAAATAATAGGTAGTCTGTTTACTCCTATTTTTTGTCCGTAAGGTGTAGTATTTCGTTTATTCTCACCATAAAAATTCAACTGTCTAATTTCTGCTGCATCTTTCTTTAAAAATCTTGCAATACGATCAATAATATTCTCAATAACTGCTATTCCTTGTGGTCCGCCAAAACCACGAAAAGCCGTATTAGATGGAATATTAGTTTTCCAAACCAATCCTTGAACCCTAACTGCAGGCAGGAAATAAGCATTGTCGATATGAAATAAAGCACGTTCTAAAATAGCCATACTCAAATCTAAAGATGATCCGCCATCGGCATTAAGCATAACATCTAAGCCCAAAATATTACCCTGCTTATCAAATCCAACTTCGTAAGTAGAATAAAAAGGATGACGCTTACCTGTTATTAGCTGATCGATATCTCTACTAAGGTGCATTTCGACAGGCTGTTTGGTGTAATTAGCCAAAAGTGCAGCCCAAGCAGCAATATGATTTGCCTGTGTTTCTTTCCCACCAAAAGCACCACCCATACGCTTCACTTCTACTTCGACTAAATTTCTGGAAATTCCCAAAACTTCTGCAACTACAGCTTGCGTTTCATCAGGATGTTGAGACGAGCTGTAAACCAAAATTTCATTGCCTTCTCTTGGAACAGCCAAAGCCGTTTGTGTTTCTAAATACCAATGCTCTTGTCCGCCTGTAAATAAATCTCCTATCAGCTGATATGGTGCATTTTGAATCTCTTTTTGCCAGTCGCCTTCCTCAATTTTACGAATTTCCTGAAAAGTTTCGCCCTTTTCCATTGCCTCTTCTAATCCGATAATTGCAGGCAATTCCTCATATTCAATTTCAATCAACTCAGCCGCTTTATATGCTGTTTCTTTATCTTTTGCAGCAATCAACGCTATGGGAGCCCCGATAAAATTAACTTCGCTATCAACAAGACAAGGCTCATCCTTAGCAATGGGTCCCATTTGATTAATTCCGGATATATCTTTATGAGAAATAATACCAACGACACCTTTCAATGCTTTTGCTTTAAAGCAGTTTAAACTTTTTATTTGGGCATGTGCTTTAGTGCTATACACCAAATGCCCAATTAAAGCATCTTCACTAAGTTTCATATCGTGAATATAAACGGACTCGCCGCTAACATGAAAACGAATACTGTTATGCTCTGCTGAATGCTCTGTCATAGTTATAAATTTCCCTCAAAAATAAGAAAAAACGCGGAAATACCGTTCCCCAAAGTTTTTAGATTAAAACTTAGTACAAATAATCTTATTTTATTTTTTCTTATAAGATAAAGTGGCTTTTTATGCTTTATCCTTCAGTAATATCTGATATCAGATAAAATATATACTTCATTTACACCTATACCTTATTCCTCCTCAATAATCAGAAAAATATCCTCATTAGACTTTTTCATTTTATATTTTTCGCGTGCAAACTTTTCTAAGTTTTCATTATCCTCAAATAAATTGTGATATAAAGTACTGTCTTTTTTAATCTCTTCTTGAAAAAAGGCTTTTTCTTTCTTCAAAGTGCGTAATTCCTTAATCAGTTTATAATGCGCACGAAAATTATATTGGTCTACAAAAGCCAACAGTACAAACAAAACGCCAATTGAAATCCAGTATTTATTAAAAAGTTTCGGAATCTTCATACACTTATATCTCCCACAAAAATAAAGGAGTTACTGAAGGTTTCAACAGCTATTCTTATTTTTTTTTAACGATGATTTGTTTAGAAAATTCAGTCGTTCTTTTTCGAATTCATATAACCATAAACCAAAAGCCACTGAGCAAAAGTATAAGTTCCCATTACCAAAACCGGAGCTAAAGACATCTCAAGAGTAAATTTATTTATAGCGAGAATACTATCGGAAACAAAAAAGAAAATACCGCCAAGCAGAACAAATTTTCCAAATTGATAAAAATAAACTTTCGAATAAACAAAAGCAGATAATACCATAGCCAGCAATACAGTTGCATAAATCGGGACAGCTATCAATAAAACCAGACTATTTAATTCCATAATTGGAGGCATAAGGATTATTAAAAGTCCGAAATAAATGGAAATAATAATGAACACAAAGAGAAGTCCTTGCTTTAAATTTGGTTTGATCTTCTGTGTATTTCCTTTTAAAAACACTAAAATATAAATAAGGTGTGAGATAAGAAAGAAAACCAATCCTAAAATAAAATTATCGATAAGCGGCATTAAAAATACATCGCCAAGCATAGAAAAGAAAAGAGCAAGAATAAAAATCCAGTTGATTTTTATTCCTTTTGCCCGCTGATCATAAGCAAACCAAAGCATTAAAGTCGGTAATAGCAAAGGTTTAAAAATATTTTCTAAATCGGGCAAACCTAAATGCCTAACAGACATTACAATTATTGCCAAAAGAAAAAATGAAAAAGAGAAGAAATAAGTTAAACGTTTAGATACCATTGCTTTTTTGAGCTAAGCTAAGAAATAATGTGATGATTTGAAAATGTGATGATGTGAAAATGTGATGATGTGAAAATGTGATGATGTGAAAATGTGATGATTTGATGATTTGATGATTTGATGATAAAGTAACACACATTTTTTGCCCTGAGCATAATTAAGCCGTAAACTTTTGGCCTAAATTTTCATTAGCATATTAGCACATTCTTTCATTAGCATTTTTCCTATCTTTGCCGCTCCAAATTTTTCAGCTGAATGAAACATCCATGATAAAAAGTTTTAACACACAAGAATATTTTTATTTAGGATGTTCCACCTGGCCTATAAAATTAAAAATGATCAGATGAAATTAGAAGACGAAATAAAACGTAGACGTACTTTTGCCATTATCAGTCACCCTGATGCAGGAAAGACAACCCTTACCGAAAAGCTTTTGCTTTATGGTGGTGCTATTCAAGTAGCGGGAGCTGTTAAATCGAATAAAATTAAAAAGACGGCTACTTCCGATTTTATGGAAATCGAGAAGCAAAGAGGAATCTCTGTTGCGACTTCGGTTATGGGCTTTGAATATAAAGACTATAAAATCAATATTCTGGATACGCCCGGTCACAAGGATTTCCAAGAGGATACATACAGAACACTAACTGCAGCTGATAGTGTTATTGTAGTGATTGACGTAGCAAAAGGTGTAGAACCTCAAACCGAAAAACTGGTTGAAGTTTGCCGCATGCGTAATATTCCGATCATTGTTTTCATCAACAAGCTCGACCGCCACGGAAAAGACGGCTTTGAATTATTAGATGAGATTGAACAAAAACTAAACATCAATGTTACTCCTTTAAGCTGGCCTATCAATATGGGTCCGGAATTTAAAGGCGTTTACAGTATTTTTGAAGAGAAGCTAAACCTTTTTACTCCAGCCAAACAAACTATTGAAGAATATATAGAAATCAGTAGTGTTGCCGATCCTGTTTTAGATGAGATAGTCGGAACAAAAGATGCTGATATTCTCCGCGAAGAAATAGAATTGGCTACGGAAGTCTATCCTAAATTTGAAAAGCAAACGTATCTTGATGGAAATATCAGTCCGGTATTTTTCGGTAGCGCTTTGAATAATTTTGGAGTAATGGAACTGCTTAATTGTTTTATTGAGATTGCACCGAATCCTCTTCCCTACCAAACAGAAGAACGATTAGTAAATCCAGCTGAAGAGAAGTTTACGGGTTTTGTTTTTAAGATTCACGCTAACTTAGATCCCAATCATCGCGACAGGATTGCTTTTGTTAGAGTAACATCCGGAATTTTTAGACGAAATGTATTTTACAGGCACATTAGAAGCAATAAAAAAATTCGGTTTTCCAGTCCAACAGCTTTTATGGCACAAAAAAAATCTGTTATTGAAGAAGTTTACCCTGGTGATATTGTGGGCTTACACGATACGGGTAATTTTAAAATTGGCGACACCTTGACTGAAGGTGAAGTGCTTCATTTTAAAGGAATGCCAAGCTTCTCTCCTGAGCTTTTTAAATATATAGAGAATGATGATCCGATGAAATCCAAACAGCTGGCTAAAGGCATTGACCAGTTGATGGATGAAGGTGTGGCTCAATTATTTAAAGGAAAAACTTCTACCCGTAAAATTATTGGAACCGTAGGTGCTTTGCAGTTTGAAGTTATCCAATATCGCCTCTTGCACGAATATGGTGCTAAATGTCGATACGAACCTATTACACTTTATAAAACAGCTTGGATTACCAGCGAAGACCAAGCACAACTTGATGATTTTACGACCCGAAAATCGGGCAGTTTAGCAGTAGATAAAGAAGGTCGGTTGGTGTTTCTTGCTGAGAGTAAATATGCTTTGGATATGGCTATGCAGAAATACAATAAAATTAAATTCCATTTTACTTCGGAATTTTAAAGATTAAAACTGAATTATAGACGTGTTTCTTCCTTGAAGAAAATTTCCATAAACGTTTATTCGATTGAGCAGATTTGTTCTATTCTGTATTTTATTTTCAACAAAAAGTCAAAAAAGTGTTAAACACAAACAACAATTTGCGTATTTCTCTACCGATTCTTTACTTGTAGTTCCGAAAAGCTTAACTCAAATATTTAGCCACAATGGGCATTCTTCTGCCCATTCCAAAAGCTTTGGTTGAGACTCGCAAAATAGGTGGTGTTTGGTATCGTTTGTACTCGTTGGTGTTTACCAATTTTAAAACACGGTCTACCAAAGTTTTATCATAACCCATCTCAATAATTGCTCTTGGTCCTTTTCGGTTCTCGATATATTCAAAAAGGATAGCATCCAAAATTTCATAATCGGGCAAAGAATCTGAGTCTTTCTGACCTGGTCTTAATTCTGCCGAAGGTGGTTTATTAATGGTATTCCACGGAATTATTTCCTCATTTCTATTGATATATCGTGCCAAGGCAAAAACATCAATTTTATACACATCTCCAATAACGGAAAGTCCACCATTCATATCGCCATAAAGCGTTCCATAGCCTACAGCCGATTCGCTTTTATTAGAGGTGTTCAAAAGAATGTATCCGAATTTATTAGATAAAGCCATCAATAAAACGCCACGCGAACGTGCTTGAATATTTTCTTCAGCAATACCAAAGGGCAAATCTTTAAAATGTGGTTTTAGTTCTTTTTCAAAGCTCTCGTAAATAGATTTTATTGGGATAATCTCATAAGGAGAGCCTAAATTCTTTGCTAAATCTTCTGCATCTTTAATAGAGTGATC
>JAGGWH010000081.1 GCA_021157585.1 Bacteroidales bacterium
GATTATTGTCAGAAAAATAATATTCAATGGACAAATGCTCCGGCTTGTAATTCGGGCTCGGTTATGCAATATGTTGCTTCGGCTCTTGTGAGCCTTTCTTATAAATACAATTTTAATTTTCCCGAAAAAACCATTGGTATTATTGGCTATGGTAATGTGGGTTCTAAAGTTACTAAACTTACGTCGGCTCTTGGTTTTAATGTTTTAATTAATGATCCTCCTTTGTATAGATCGGGCGTATTAACAGATTCAGTTTCCCTAAATGAAATTATAGAAAAAGCCGATATTATTACTTTTCATGTTCCTCTGAACAAGCAAGGTATTGATAAGACTTTATATATGGGAAATAAGGAATTCTTTAACTCTATAAAATCATCGGCTATTATAATTAATACTTCCAGAGGTAATGTGATAGATGGTGATGCGCTTAAAAATGCATTAAAAAACAAGCAAATAAAGGGTGCTGTATTGGATGTGTGGGAGAATGAACCGTACATTGATTTGGAATTACTTGATTTAGTAGATTATGCTACGCCACATATTGCCGGCTATTCAGCCGATGGAAAAGCAAATGGAACCGCAATGAGTGTACAAGCCATTAGTGATTTTTTTGGTTTTGGTTTAAAAAATTGGTTTCCATCAAATATTCCAACGCCACCGAATACGGAAATAAATATTAAAGCTGATTTAGATGATGAAAAAGACATTTTATCAAAATGTGTTTTATCTACTTACGATATTCAAAGCGATCATGATCGCTTAATAAAATCTGTTGATACTTTTGAAAATCAAAGAGGAGAATATCCTATCCGTTGCGAATTTGGAAATTACTTTGTTAAAATTCAGGCCAACAATTCCTCTTTAGAAAAGCGAATAAAGAACTTAGGTTTTAAACTCTGATATAAGGCACCATTTTGGCTGTTAAACCCATTTCTTTCCAAATAGTATTTACAGCAATTTCCCATTTTAAAGCACTCACTCCAAGACGAGTTCCGGCAATGCGATAAGCGGCGTCTTTGTAAAAAATTTCCAATCGCTCTTTAGTTTGAGGGTTGATGGTTTGTAAGTCGATGAAATTAAACTCAAGACTTTCTTTTCTTTCTAAGAAATCTATACGGATTTTATCACGATATAAATGAACATCTGCCAAGCCAATAGTAACTAATTTTCCTTTTGCATCATTTTTGAAAATTTCCATTTTCTTATCTGTAAAAATGGGTTTGTTAAAATTGTCGAGATATTTTTTACGAACAAAATTAACTAACTCTTTCTCTTCCCAATCAAACCAATCTCTGATATTATCAAAGTAGAGTTTCCCATTGTTTTTATGCTCAAAAAAACCATAATCATCAATATGAATGGAGTAATTGCATTCTTCACATTTAAAATCATTTCCTTGAGCCCTAAAAGAATCAATAGCATGGCATTCAGGACAAAGATAAAGAGCGTGACCAATATGTTCTGCACGTTTGGACGATTTGATTTTTCCCATTCTATTCTTTTGGTAAGTCACTTCATCATGTTTCATTCCTTCGGTTAAACCTTCAAAAAGAGTTTGGGAATCCATAGCTACTACATCTTCTTTTGTAAAAAGTAATTTGTATTCTACCTCCAAAGGATAAGAACGTAACTTAAAAGTCCAACGCGGATGCATAAGATTCATTCCTTTTAAAACAGTAACAACAACAGGCACTTTCAGCATTTTTATCAATTTTCCGATAGAGGGATCCATAGGTGATGTTGAGCCTGACCAATTACGAACGGCCTCGGGAAAAATTCCTATATTTTCACCTTGCTTTATAACGGTAACTATATCGCGAATAACCTGACTATCGCGCATGTTTTTCTTTTTGGGAATAGTACCTAATCGGGTTAGGAAAAAACGAAGTAAAGGATTACGGAAAACAGCATCTGAAGAAACAAAATGAGTGAAATGCGGTAAAAAATGTCCAGCGACAAAAGGATCCCAAAAGCCCACATGATTAGATAAAACTAAATAAGGTGGTTGCAGATTCTTTACTTCTTTGGGAAGCTTCTTTTTTACCTTATAATAGCGAATGAAGGAAGAAAATAAGAGATGAACTAAGAATCGAATAACTAAATTAGTAGTGTAAGCTTTCTTCTGTTTCATTTTTTATTTTTGATTAAAAAGCTGAATCATAGTATAAGTCATAGTAGATACACCTGTTTTATAAGTAGGTTCAAAATCGGGATAGAAGGCGGCATTATGTAAGCCCGGTAGTATTGTGCCTTTTTCTAAATGATCCTGATATTTAACTTTGTTTACACCTCCCAACCAAAAAAGTGCAATGGGAATATTCTCTTTGGTTCTGCCATATTTTCCAAAGTCTTCGCCAACGGTTAAAGGTTCTACCTGTATTACATTTTTATCACCTAAAAGTTGTTTCATAGGCTCTATTGCTTTTAAAACTAAGCTTGAATTATTTACTACCGGAGGAGTAAATTGATTGGAAATTTTTACAAGTGGCCATTTGTCTTTATTTAGTCCCGCCGAAATAGCAATTCCACGTGTTATTCTTTTTAGAGCTTCTATTATCTGATTATAGGTTTCGTCGCTAAAAAAGCGAACTGTGAGTTGCATATCAACTTCATCAGGAATAATATTATGTTTTGTACCTCCGTGTATAGACCCAACAGTTACAACAGCAGGGTGAATAGGGTTTATTTCTCTACTGACAATGGTTTGTATATCCAAAACTATACGTGAGGCTAAAACAACAGGGTCAATGGTTGTATGTGGCATAGCCCCGTGCCCACCTTGTCCAAAAACGCTTATGTCGATACTATTTACGCCGGCAAATATAGCTCCCGGATAATAACCAATAGTTCCTGTTGGGAGTTCTGCACTAACGTGATAAGCTAAAGCATAATCGGGTTTGGGAAATCGTGTAAAAAGACCGTCGGCAATCATTGCGTTAGAACCCCCACTCATTTCTTCGGCAGGTTGTGCGATAGCAACAATAGTTCCTTTCCATTCATCTTTTAAACTAAGCAAGGCTTGCAATGTTCCTAGCCAAGTGGTCATATGTAAATCGTGTCCGCAGGCATGCATAACTGCCGCATCAACCCCATCAAAATCTTTTGCAAAAACTTGACTTGCAAACGGGAGTCCGGTATTTTCTTTAATCGGTAAAGCATCCATATCGGTTCTTAGCAAAATAGTTTTTCCTTTTCCATTTTTAAAAACTCCAACAACACCATTTCCACCTACATTAGTAGTAACTTCAAAACCCAAACTTTTAAGTTTATTGGCCATTTTTTCAGAAGTTTTAAATTCCATAAAGGAAAGCTCCGGATTTTGATGTAAGTCAATATAAATTTCTTTTGATTTTTCAGTTTGATTATAGGTAATTTGCCGTATTCTTTCCTGTAATATCTCTTGAGAAAAGATTATAGAAGGGAATAGAATAAGGAACAAAAGCGATTGTAGTTTTTTCATAAAAACCTAAGTTTTGGATTTAATAGATGAATTATCAAAGCTAAGAAAATTTGGCTTATTCAATTATTTTGTGTGCTTTTATGAAGCAATTTGATTATAAGGTTGTTAAGTCTCTCTTGTTAATTAAATTGAATATTCTACTTTTAACTCAAATCTTAAATGATTATCTTTGGTTCTGCATACTCCTGTTTTTAAAAGAGAAAGCAATTGTAAATTGAAGGTGAAATTTTCGTATTTCTTTCTTCAATGTTTTGATTATTAAATGATGTAGCGATTGTATAATTAAAAATTAGGGGTAGCAAATAATTGTTTACCACAAAATCAATTAGCATGAAAAAATCCGCTTTAAAATTAATAAGCCTCCTTAAGTCTAAATTTTTATCAATACTCTTTATAAGCTTAGGATTTATTGCCTTATCAAATTTGGTGCAAGCTCAGGTTATTAACGATCCATACTGTATTAGCGAATTCTCTACTTTCTCTGATAAGGTAACGGAAATGACCGTGGATTGGGATAACAATCTGATTTATTTTACCGGGAAAAATATACTTGGTAAATTGTACAAGGTGGATATGGACGGCAATTCTGTTCTCCTATCTTCAAATTTTGCCAGTAGCGCAGCTGCAGGTTTATTGCATAATTATATTTCTACGGATATCGTTTATTATAACGATTCTATTTTTAGTAATTCCGAAGGAAGCTTAATTATGGTTGACTTATCTCCTAGCGTAAGCTCTAGTAACCCTCATGTCTTTACAGGTGATATTGGAGCCGAGGCGGGAATGGCTGTTATTGGTGATAAAATCTATACTACAGATGGAAAAGGGACTGCTAATGCTATTTACGAATATGATATTGCAAGTAACACTTCGTCTGTGGTTGTAAGTGGATTGCCTTCTGATACTCTCCGACATGGTTTAGAATATTGCGAAGCAACCGGTAAGCTCTATATCGCCATAAGTCCATTAGGAATTTACGAAGTTGATATTGCAGGAGGAACTTATACTTTAGTTACAGATCCTTTACCAAGCGAGAGCAGAAGTAATTTTGCAATAGATCCAACCGGAACTTATGCTTTTGTTCATAATGGAGCCACTGTTCATCGTTACAATCTTTCTACCGGAGTCGGAGAAGTTTTTGCGTCTAGCTTATTGGCGACTAATTATTGCGATTTAAAATTTGGTCCTTCATCAAATGATCCTACAAAATACAGTTTGTATATTGGTGGTAACGATAGAATTTATGAGGCAACGGGATTTGTTCCTGCGACTTCTGCTGATACGCCTACTCTTATCGCTACTCAGCCTGTGATTTGTCCCTTAGGATTACAATCAACAACTATTTCAATTTCTGAAGATGATAATTTGAATGGAGCTTCAGATTGGTATTTATACGCAGGGAGTTGTGGTGGTACATTACTTGCATCTAATACAACTGGAGTTTTTACCGTAACGCCATCTTCAACAACAACTTATTATGTTAGAGGTGAAGGCGAATGTAATGTTTCTCCGGGCGAATGTGGCTCTATAACAATAATTTATGGAGATATACAACCTCCGATAACTTCTTTAACACATATAAGTTGTCATGGCGAATCCGATGGAGCAATAGAAATTTTTGCCTCAGGAGGAACATCTCCTTATAAGTATTCTATTGATGGTGGGGAGAATTTTTATGATGAAAATATTTTTACAGATTTGCCGGCAGGAGAATATAATGTGGTGGTTAAAGAATCTAACGGCTGTACAAATATTGATACTATTGAATTAACAGATCCTGATCCTTTGGATTTATCATATACATTAACGGATGTAAGCTGTAATAATGGAAACGACGGCAGTATAGAAATTACCGCATCCGGTGGAGTAGGCGAAGGTTATGAATATTCTATTGATGGTGGCGGAAGTTGGAGTCGAAGTAATTATTTTGAAGACCTAACTGCGGGGACATACTCTTTGGTTGTCAGAGACTATGTTTATGATTATACGGTAATTGGAGGAAAAAGAACTTCTGCAACTACTTGCGAAACCGATCCTGTTGAGGCTATAATTATAGAGCCTACAGCTATCACCTTTTCTATTACTCAAACCGAAGTTAGCTGTAATGGCGGAAATGATGGAAGTATTATATTCAGTGCAAACGGTGGCGAAGGAGGAAATGGTAGTGGAACATATCAATATAGTGTTGATGGTGGTTCTAATTGGCAAGATAGCGAGGAATTTACGGGTTTAACAGCAGGAGATTATCCAACTGCTGTTCGCGATAAAGAAAGTGCTTCTTGCGTTGTTGACGGGGAAACGGTAACAATTACTCAGCCTACTGCAATTACATTTACTACCTCTCAAACAAATATTAACTGTAATGGTGGAAGTGAAGGCGAAATAATTGTTAATGCGAGTGGTGGCGAAGGTGGTGCAGGCTCTGCAAGCTACGATTATTCTGCCGATGGTGGTGATAATTGGCAAACATCAAATACATTTAGTAATTTAATTGCGGGCGATTATGATATTGTTGTACGGGATCAAGAACAAACGGCTTGTCAGACAAATATAAAAACAGTTACAATAACAGAACCCACAGCATTAAGTTTTACTGTCGATCAGCAGAACATTAGTTGTAATGGAAATAATGATGGACAAATCGTTATCAATGCCTCTGGAGGCGTTGGTGGAAACGGAAGTGCTACTTACGATTATAGTATTGATGGCGGAATAAATTGGCAGGCTGATAATACTTTTAATAATTTATTAGCAGGGACATATAATGTTCGCATTCGCGATAAAGTGAATACAGATTGTAGTTCTGAAATATCTACCACTACTATTACACAAGCCGATCCACTTACATTTACAACTACTCAAACAGACGTTGGTTGTAATGGTGGTTCTGATGGAATAATTACTGTAACTGCTAGTGGTGGTTCAGGTGTGGGATATGATTATTCAAAAGATAATGGTTCCACTTGGCAAACATCCAATGTGTTTGAAGATTTAACAGCAGGAGATTATGAAATTATTATTCGCGATCAAGCCAATACTTCTTGTGTTTCTGATGCTAAAACAGTACGTATTGAAGAACCTACAGAAATTACTTTTTCAATTACTCAATATAATGTAAGTTGTAATGGTGGCGATGATGGGGAAATAGTTATTACCGCAAATGGAGGTGTAGGGGGCTCAGGAAGCGGTACTTATCAATACAGTAATGATAGTGGTGATACTTGGCAAGACGAAAACAGATTTACAGGTTTAACCGCGAGTACTTATAATGTTAGTGTTAGAGATGCTGTGAATATAGCTTGTCAGACTGAATCTGAAGAAGTAGAAATTACAGAGCCAAGTGCAATAAGTGTTGAAACCTCTTTAACTCATGTTAGTTGTTTTGAAGGCTCTAACGGTCAAATAGAAGTTACTGCTACCGGTGGCGAAGGTGGAGGAGGAAGTGGAGTATTTGATTATTCAATTGATGGTGGTGATAATTGGCAAACATCAAATGTTTTCAATAATCTTATTGCCGGATCTTACTTTGTTGTTGTTCGTGATCAGGGAAATACAGATTGCACTACAGAAGCTGTTGAGCTTGAGATTTTAGAGCCTACCCAGATAACATTTACCACAGAGGCCTTTGATATTGCCTGCAGTGGTAACGATAATGGAAAAATAATTATAACAGCTAACGGAGGCGTTGGAGCTGCCGGAAGTGGTACGTATCAATATAGTAATGATGGTGGTTATAGTTGGCAAGATAGCGATATATTCGATGGTTTATTTGCCGGAACTTATCAGGTTTTGGTTCGCGATAAAGAAAATATAAATTGTGCAACAGATGCAAAAGAAGTTATCGTTTCAGAAGCTGATCCTTTAACATTTACTTTTACTCAACGTGATGTAAGTTGTGCAGGTGGTAATGATGCTCAAATTGTTTTTACTGCTAGTGGTGGATCTGGTGCAGGATACCAATATTCTATTAATGGAGGAGTTGATTTTCAGGAATCTAATACCTTTAATGATCTCAGTTCAGGACGTTATACTTTGCTTATTGCAGAAAAAGAGAATAAAGATTGTCAATCTGATATCCAGAGAATTACAATAACAGAACCCAGTTCAATAACATTTACGACAGAGAAAGTAGATGTAAGCTGCTTTGAATGCAATAATGGTGTAATCTCTGTTAGTGCAAGTGGAGGTGAAGGTGGAGCTGGAACGGGATTGTATCAGTACAGTATCGATAATGGAGATACTTGGCAAGATGCATCTGTTTTTACAGCTTTGTATGCCGGAACTTATCAGGTTTTGGTTCGCGATCGTATAAATACAGCTTGCGAAGTTGGACCTCAAGAAGTTATTCTTACCGAACCAACGCCATTAGTATTTACTACAACTCATTCAAATATTAGTTGTAATGGTGCTGCTACCGGTGAAATTCAAATTACTGCCAGTGGTGGTCTCGGCGGAGCCGGAAGTGGAACTTATCAGTATTCTATCGATGATGGAACAACGTGGTCTGATTTTAATGTTTTTAGCAATTTATTAGCCGGTTCTTATTCGGTTAGAGTTCGCGATAAAGTAAATATTGTAAATGTTACCGAAGCCGAAATTGTAGAAATTACAGAACCAACGCTATTGGAATTTACATTTGAACAAACCGATGTAACGTGTAATGGAAATAAAGATGGAACAATTGTGTTTACTGCCAGTGGAGGAGTTGGCGGCAATGGTTCTGGTACATATAGTTATTCTATCGATGGAGGTTTAAATTGGCAAAACAACAATACTTTCGAGTCGCTTTCTATAGGAGAATATCAACTTGCTATTCGTGATGCTGTTGTAACTTCTTGTATATCAGATATTACTAATACTGAAATAACAGAGCCGGATTTATTGGATTTGACTTTTACAAAAGTAGATGCTAATTGTAGTACCAATGATGATGGGGAAATTCATTTAACTGCTACTGGAGGAACCGGTGGTGGTGCAAGTGGAACGTTTGAGTATACAATTGATGGAGGTAGTAATTGGCAGGATAGTGGAGACTTTACAGGCTTGGCTTCAGACAATTATTTGGTTGCTGTTCGCGATAAAGAATATCATTCTTGTGCAACACCTTATCAAGATGTTTTTATCGATTTAATAAGCCCGATAAATCTAACTTATACATATGCTGAAATAAGTTGTAACGGAAATAATGATGGCATAATTGATATGACGGGAGTTGGTGGTTCTGGTTATGAGTTCACTATTGATAATGGTGATACTTGGCAAGCTTTGGGTCTATTTGAAAATTTATACTCTGATGATTATGTATTGATAACACGCGAAAGTGAAAACCCTCTTTGCAGCTCAGAAACTATCGAGTTAAGTTTAGAAGAACCAACAGAATTGTCTTTTGTATCGACAGTAAAAAATGCAACTTGTTTGGCTGGAAACGATGGCGAAATTACAGTAGAAGCAAGCGGAGGTGTTGGAGGTGCCGGAAGTGGAACTTATCAATATTCAAATGATAATGGAGCAACTTGGCAAGATTCAAATATTTTCTCTAACCTTACTCAAGGCGATTACCTTATTACAATCAGAGATAAAGAAAATACAGATTGTCAAGCATCTGCTTTAGAAGTTACTGTTCACGAATATTCTACAGTAGAGGTTTCAACCACTTATACCGATGTAAGTTGTTTTGAAGGTAATGATGGCACAATAAATATTACAGCAAATGGTGGTGTTGATTATGAATATTCTGTAGACAACGCTGCAACTTGGAGTACATCTAATATTTTTGAAGGCTTGATCGCCGGAACGTACACAGTAGTTGTCAGGGAACAAGCAATGCCAACTTGTTATACAGAACCCATTATTCTTGAACTTGAAGAGCCAAGTAAAATAAACTTTACAATTACTAAAAAAGACGTTGAATGTTTTGGAGACGATGATGGCTATATAATTGTAAATGCAAGTGGAGGCGAAGGCGGATTAGGAACGGCAACCTACGAATATTCAAAAGATAATGGAGCCTCTTGGCAAACTAGTAATCGCTTTTTAAATCTAAAAGCGTCAACTTATAATATTGTTGTTAGAGATTTAGGGGTAACTGATTGTCAAACGGAAGCTTTAACAATTGAACTTACTGAGCCAATGATTATTGATTTTTCTACAACAACAACCAATATTTCATGTAATGGCTCTTCTAATGGTGAAATAAGAGTTACTGCTACCGGAGGAGATAGTGGTACTTATCAATATTCTATCGATCACGGAGAATGGCAAGATTCTAATGTGTTTACAGGTCTTAGTGCAGCAACTTATGTAATTAGTGTTCGAGATCAGAGTAATACTTCTTGTCAAGCAATTGATAAAGATGTAATCTTATCGGAGCCCACAGAATTGACTTTTACTTCCGATTTTACGCATGCCGATTGTGGTGTAAACAATAATGGTGAAATTGTTTTAACGGCAAGTGGTGGTGTTGGCGGTGCTGGAAGTGGAACTTATCAATACTCTATTGATAACGGAGCGACTTGGCAAGATAGCGATACATTTAGTGGACTTGCTGCTGATACTTATACAGCTATTATTCACGATAAAGTAAATACGGCTTGTGCTTCAGCATCAGAAGATATTAAAATTAAAGCGCTTTCACCAATTGATTTTACGCACACTTACCAAGATGTTAGTTGTCCGGGTAGTGCCGATGGTGAAATCGTGATTACTGTCGATGGTGCAGCTACTTACGATTATTCTATCGATAATGGAACGACATGGCAAGCAGATAATAGTTTCTTAAATCTTAGTGGAGGAAGCTATGAATTGGTTGTTCGCGACCAATCAACGCCCGATTGTGAATCAGAAACAACCTTACAAGATTTGTTCGAAGCCGAAGAATTAACATTCACCTATAATGCTCGTAACGAAAGTTGTAATGCCGATAGCGATGGCGAAATTGAAATGATTGCTAGCGGCGGAGCCAGCGGAACCTATGAATACAGTTCCAACGGAGGTTCAAACTGGAGCGATAACGGCTTGTTTGAGAATTTAAAGGCCGATGATTTCAGTCTGCTTATTCGAGATAAAGCAAATCCCGATTGTATTTCAAATCAGGTAGATATTACCTTAGTAAAAGCTACAGAACTTGGCTTTGAAACAGAAGTAACCAATGTAAGTTGTTATGGTTTTAATGATGGCGAAATACTTATAACATTAACTGTCGGAAGTAAAACGGCTACTTATGAATATAGTATTGATAATGGGGAAAATTGGCTTCTATCAAATTCTTTTACTAATCTGAAAGCAGGGTTTTATTATGTTGGCATCCGAGAACAAGGGTCGTCAGATTGTCAACCTGATTTCAAAATGATTATTGTTTCACAACCGGAACGAATAAGTATAGAAGTACAGAAAAAAGATGAGACTTGTGACGGGGTGAATGATGGACGAATAACTATCATATTCTCAGGTTGTGTAAGTGATTATTGTGAATTTACTATTGATGGAGGTGAAACATTCCAAGAATCTAATGTTTTCGATAAAATAGGTGTGGGAAGCTACTCTGTTTTCGCTCACAATAAAGATAACCCTGTTTGCACTTCGGATACTATACCGGTGGAGATCATAAAACGTAGCGAATTCGATTTCAGTGTCTCAAAAACAAACACGACATGTAACGGTGCTTCCGATGGTACAATAACCGTTGGATTAAGTATAGGAGTTGATTTAACAGAATATGAATTCTCAAATACTAATGGAGAGAGCTGGCAAGATTCAAATGTCTTTACGAATTTAGCCAGTGGCAATTATACTGTTCTTGTTCAGAAAAAAGGAGGTAGTTCTTGTATATCTTATCCAAAAGAAGTTACTGTTGGAGAACCTGATATTATTACCTTCACAAGTAAAGTAACTAACGAAAGCTGTGGCGGAACGAATGACGGGTTTATTGAAATTACTGCTTTTGGTGGCTCCTCTTTAGTATATGATTTTTCTATAGACAACGGAATAAGCTGGCAAAGTGAATCTCTAATTGAAAATTTGGGAGTTGATACTTACGAAATCGTAGTTCGTGATCGTATGTTTAACGATTGTCAATCTGCAATGAGTGAAGTGAGTGTTGGAAAAGATAACGAACTGAATTTTGTCGTGAACTGGTTAAACGTTCAATGTTTTGGTGGTAACGATGGTAGATTAAGAGTAACCATGGATGAAGATTCACCGGATGTGGATTATGAATATTCTATTGATGGTGGTGATAATTGGCAAACTAATGAGTTGTTCACAGAATTAAGTGCCGGAACTTATTCCGTTCTTGTTCGCCGACTTGGAGGTACTTCTTGTCAAACAGCACGAGAGGTAATTATTTCTCAACCCGATCTGATTAATTTCACGGTAGTAAAAACGGATATTACCTGTGCTAATGATGGTGACGGTAGCATAGAAGTAAATGCTAGTGGCGGTAAAAGTGGAACTTATCAATATTCAAATGATAATGGAAAAACTTGGCAAGACGAAAATATTTTTACCGAGTTGGATGCTGCAAGTTATTTGGTGTTAGTTCGAGATAAAAATAATAACGACTGTCAATCTAATCCTCAAAACGTTAATATTAGTTCTCCATCTGCACTTACTTTGTCGGTAAGCACACTCGATTTATGGTGTAATTCTTCTGCCGATGGCGAAATAAATGCTACAGGTAGCGGTGGCTCGGGTATTTTAAGTTATTCTATTGATGGCGGTACAACTTATCAGGATAGTGGATCTTTTACAGGTCTCGATGCGGGTAATTATACGGTGGTTCTTAAAGATACCAACAGATGTGAATTATTCTATGAAAATAATCCTGTTGTCTTATCAGAGCCACAAGGCGTAACATTTAATAATGTTGATGTTACCTACGGTGCTTGTGATGGTGGTTTAGGATCTATCGATATAGATGCCAGCAGCCTATTTGGAGATATGCTTTATTCTATTGATGGCGGCGCAAACTATGTTTCAACGGCTTATTTTGGCGATTTGAATTCAGGAATATATAATGTTGTTGTTAAAGAAAAAGATGACTGTGAAAATGCGTATAAAGAAAATCCTATTGAACTGACTTTAGCGAGTGAATTAAATGTAACTATTGTAGCTACACCAGATAATAATATTTGTACCTATTATCCAATTACTCTAACGGCTGAAGGACCTGATATTGCTGAGTTTAGTTGGAATACTATGGAAGATACTGAAAGTATAATTTTCAGTACCGACAATCCGGGCAGTTATTATTTTACAGTTGATGTAGTGAGTGAACACGGATGTACGGATAGTGATGATATTACGCTTGATTTTAATACCGGATCGCCTATAAGTATTTTGGTCGAGCCAAACGATACTGCTTGTACTAATGATAAAATTACACTTACAGCTTCGGCAGATGATGCTGTATCGTATTTATGGAAACCCGATGATGTGGCTTCTAATAAAATAGTTGTAGAAAAAGATGGAGCCGGAGAGTTTATGTATTTTATTGAAGTAACTAACAGTACAGGCTGTATTAGTTTGGATTCTATACAATTGGTATTTAAAGATTGTACAGGATTGAATGAGTTAGATACAGATGGTGTTAAAATAGATATATTCCCTAATCCAACTAATGATGGTAAGTTTAATGTTGAAATAAGCGGATTGAAAGAAGAAGTTGAAGTGTGGGTAATTGATTTTGATGGAAGACTGATATTAGAAGATAAAATCCCATTTGTAAATGCTATAAAACTTCAAAAACAATTTGATTTACAAGGCTTTGAGCGTGGAGTTTACTTTATACGTTTAGCCACTTCAGACAGGGTAAGTTATAAGCGGATAATATTGATGTAAAAATGAGGAAAGCAGTTATTTTTAAATAGCCGCTTTCCTTATATATAATTCAGTAACTTCTTTAAAAAACTTAAAGCAGATAATAGATTCTAATAGAATTTGTTACCTTTGTCGTGCATGGAAAAAAATTAAGAATTAATTTAAAAAGGAGGTCGAAATGATTGAAACCGTAAAACTGGGAACCCTCCGTTGGAATCACATCAACCATCCCGTAGAAGCAGATTTCGACTATTTACAAAGTAAATACCATGTCCATCTCCTTGATATTGAAGATTGTAAGAGTAAGATTAATCAGCGTCCTAAGGTGGATAGTTATGATGATTATTACTTTTTAATATTGCATTTCCCTATTTTTGATAAGCTTGGAAAATTTTTACGTACTAAAGAAGTAAAAATATTCTGGTGGGAAGAACAAATTATTACTATTGGAAGCTCTAACTGGATAGTCGGAAAAATGTTCCAAGAAGCTCAAGACCAAGAAAATAGAGGTGAAAAATTTGAAGTTGGAACAACAGACGCTCTGCTTTATTTGATTATTGAGGCTGTTATGAAAGAATCGTATCCGGTGGTTAGACGTATTGGCGATGATGTTGATAGAGCCAATCGTGAGTTATTTGAAAAAAAGGCTGAGAAAGTTATTGAGCGTATATCCATTACTCGTAAAAATATTATTATCCTTAATACTATTATTAAACCACAACTTCGCATTTTCTTGAAATTTGAAAAAGGAGATATTGAAGGCTTTGCTGAAAATATGGAGGATTACTGGGGTAATATATTGGATAATTACCAAAAGATGTGGGATATGATAGAAGATTATCAAGAATTAATAGAAGGTCTTAGTAGAACTTTCGATTCTTTAATGGCAAATCGTACCAATGAAGTAATGCGAATTCTTACCTTAATTTCTTCTATTATTTTGCCTCTTACTTTTATCACTGGTATTTATGGAATGAATATTAATTTACCAATGCAGCATATGGGACTTGCTTTTAGTATCATCTTTGGCACAATGATTACAATTGCTATTGTAATGGTTCTGTATTTTAAGAAAAAGCGCTGGATGTAATAATCTTATTTTGAATTCATTAAATTTTTTAATCACTCTTTTAAAGTTTTTTAGATAAATAGAAATAATATCGCAATAATATTGCGATATTATTTCTGATAGTGAAAAAAAGACTTAATATTTTACTCTTAAAAAGTAACAACCTGATAGCCGTCTACAAAAAGCTGACGTAAACTAGGGTGCTCTTTATATTCTGAAATTAGAGGAATATTAGCGTCTAAGACTTTTGGTTTTACTCCAAAAACACCTGCGCAATAGAAGCAAACTCCTGTAATATTATTTTTTACGCTAAGATATAATTCATGAAGCTTATGATCTTTTTCTTCTAAAGCACCTATCCACCGGGCACCTGCTCCTTCAAAAATAATTTTAAGATCATCGCCATTTTCAATGGATTCTTGTGCTAACATAAAAGCATTTGATAGTTTTCCAAGGGATTCCATAGTTTCTGTATCCGATAATATTACAATCGCAATTTTTGTCATGATATTTATTTTGATATTAATACTTGATTTTGATTAGTTAGTCGATATAAAATCAAAACCTGACAAAAAATAAAGAATACAGATAAAAATTTATAAAGGAAATTGTGTAAGGTATCAGTTGTTCTTGATATTTTCTTGAATTTGCGCTTTTAAAGCATCAATATCTACCGTGAGATCCTCTTTATTGAGAGTCGCATTTAAAGTCTTGTCTAAAAGAGAGCTTTGCTTTTCGTAATTACGACAGGCTTTGCACATTGATTTATGAGCTTTTAATTGAATATTTTGAACGCAAGAAAGGGGAACGTATGATTTTTTATCAATTAATTCCGTTGCCTTCAGGCAGGAAAGAAACATATAGTGCATAATTTTCTTTACCATCATCTTAATTTTTAAACCAGTTGTCTTCTACACATTCTCTCAATTGTAATTTAGCTCTATGAATAATTTGCCAATAATTAGTAGGACTTATTTCTATTTCCTGACAAATCTCATCCCCTTTTTTATCAGATAGGTATTTTAATTTTATGCAAGTGCTCCACTGTTCGGGTAGCGCATCAAGACATTCCTTTAAAACAGCTTGGAAACTTTCATTATCTAATAGATTTTCTGAATCATCATCCCAATCAGTAGGTTGTTTATTTTTTCTCCATTCACCATCGCTTGTAAAGAAATGCTCGAATGATTGATCTTTTATCCGCTGAGGCTTTTTAACTTTTCCTCGATAGTAATCAATAATCTTATAATTAAGAATAGAAAACAACCACGTTTTAGGCGAACTGTCTCCTTTAAAAGAGTCTATTTTTTCCGCTGCCGCCAAAAAAGTATCTTGTACTAAATCTTTTGCTGCTTCTTCATCCGAGGTTTTATGAAAAGCCCAACTATACATAGATTGCGTATAATCTTCAACCCAAATAGAAAGCGCATTATTTTCTTTTACCATATTTTAGTGTTTGAAACAGCAAGAAGACAAAAGTAATTAATTTGAACTAAATATGAATCAGGGTGGTTTCGATATAAAAAATATTCCAAACAACTTTGTTTTCTTTTGCTCTACAATAACGACAAAAATAAAAGGATGGTTAAAAACCACCCTTTTATTTTTAGGATATATTGAGCTTCTTTGTCATTGAATAGTCAATGTTACAGCCCAAAATATTTGTCTGATAAGAATAAATCCCAAATTATGAATTAGCCTTAAATGCTTTAGCGGCTTCTATTAACTGAGGGATTACTTTTTTAACATCACCCAAAATACCATAATCCGCAGCTTCAAAGAAAGGTGCTTCAGGATCGGTATTAACAGCTACTATCACTTTGGAAGAACTGACTCCGGCTAAATGCTGAATAGCACCGGAAATACCCAAAGCAATATAAAGATTAGGAGCAATAATTTTACCCGTTTGTCCAACATGCTCTGCGTGAGGGCGCCAACCTTCATCGGCAACAGGACGAGAGCAAGCTGTTCCGGCTCCTAAAACAGATGCTAATTCTTCAAGTGGACCCCAGTTATCACCTGATTTCATACCACGACCACCGCTAACAACAAGTTCAGCATCGGTAAGTATAATTTTACCTGTAACAGTATTTTTTTCAATTAATTGCGTGTCAAATTTTTCATCGTCTAAGCCGGCATCAAATGCTTCAATAGTAGCAGCGCCACCTACTTCTTTAATTTCAAAAGAATTTTGAGCGAGCGAAATAACTTTGATATCGGAATTGATTTGCTGTTGTCCTATTGCTTTTCCGTTAAAAACATTCTTTTTAACTACAAAAGGATCAAAACTAATAGGCAATGCTGTTACGCTATTTGCTAATCCTGCTTCGAGTTTAACAGCTACACGAGGAGCAACTGCTTTTCCCGTAAAGTTATTAGCAAATAAAACTATTTTAGCACCATTTGCTTTAGCAGCACGTGCAATAACCGAAGCGTAAGCAGCATTATCTAAAACGGCAAATTTTTCGTTAGTAGCACTCAAAATTTTATTTGCGCCATAATTGGCAAGAGTATTAAGTTCTTCATCGGCAACTTCTCCTATAGAAACAACAACGGTTTCTACTCCTAATTCTGTAGCCATGGAATGGGCATAGGAAACAAGTTCATAACTTGATTTTTTAAATTTCCCGTCCCAGTTTTCTGTATATACTATAACTGACATAATTTTTCTGTTTTTTGGGTTAAATAACTTTGGCTTCTTCGTGCAATAAAGTAATAAGCTCGCCTGCATTTTCAGCATCAATCATTTTTACTTTTGCTTTAGGTTTTGGCATATCAAAACCCGAGAAATTGGATTTTGCAGCTTCACCGGTAGGTTCAACGACAGTTAATGGTTTTTTACGAGCCATCATTATACCACGCATTGCAGGAATACGAGGATCGAGAGCGATTCCTTTTTGAACAATTGCTACGAAAGGAACCGGAACTTTAACTGTTTCTGTTCCACCGGGAATTTCGCGTTTCATTATTGGTTCTTCACCTTCAACATCGAGGAAAGAAACTGAAGAAACTGAAGATATTTTTAAGAACTCCGCTAACATTCCGCCAACAGCAGAACCATTATAATCACTCGATTCAATACCGGATAAAATAATTTCGTAAGGATTATCCTTTACGTAAGCCGCTATATTAGAAGCCACTTCATAATCGTCAGTTGGAGTCATATCAATACGAACGGCATCATCAGCACCAACAGCTAAAGCTTTACGAATAGTTGGTTCAGTAAATTTCTCACCAACAGTGATTACCGTAATTTTTTCAATTTTTCCACCAGATTTTTCTTTTAAATCCAAAGCACGTGTAAGTGCTAATTCATCCCAAGGGTTAATTACCCATTGAACACCAGTCATATCAACAGACGTTTTATCGCTATTGAGCTTGATTTTTGTGGTAGTGTCCGGAACATTACTTAAACAAACTAGTATTTTCATATTATTGATATTTTTATATGTTGCTTTTTAACTTTACAAAAACTTTAGCTTTTGGCTATTCGCTTTTAGCAAAAAAACGAAGGACTCACAGCCAATAGCAATTTTATCTCATTAAACTTCTTGATATAATAATTTTTTGTACTTCTGAAGTTCCTTCATAAATCTGAGTCAATTTTGCTTCACGCATTAAACGTTCTACGTGATACTCTTTAACATAACCATATCCGCCATGGATTTGAACAGCTTCGGTAGTTACTTCCATAGCAATATCAGCAGCATATAATTTAGCCTGTGCGCTGGCAGTTCCATAAGGTTGTCCTTGATCTTTTAACCAAGCTGCTTTTAGACATAGATTACGTGCATTTTCTACTTTAACAGCCATATCGGCTAATTTAAATGCTATTGCTTGATGATTAATAATTTCGGTGCCAAAAGCTTTACGTTCCTGAGCATATTTAACAGCTAATTCTAAAGCTCCTGATGCTATTCCCAAAGCTTGAGAAGCAATACCAATACGGCCACCCTCGAGAGTTTTCATAGCAAATTTAAAACCGAAACCATCTTCTCCGATACGATTTTCTTTAGGTACTTTTACATCTGTAAACATTACGGAATGTGTATCTGAGGAACGCATTCCCATTTTATTTTCGTGAGGTCCTACGGAAATTCCTTCGGCATGTCTATCAACAATAAATACATTAATACCACGATGTCCTTTTTCAGGATGAGTATGGGCAACTACCAAATAGGTTGAAGCTGTATTTCCGTTAGTAATCCAATTTTTAGTTCCATTAATAAGATAATAATCGCCTTTATCTTCAGCGGTAGTTCTTTGCTTAGTAGCATCGGATCCTGCTTCCGGTTCTGATAAAAGAAAAGCACCTATTTTCTCTCCACGTGCAAGGGGTTTTAAGTATTTTTCTCTTTGAGCATCAGTACCATATTTTTCCAGTCCGTAACAAACCAAAGAATTATTCACAGACATAATTACAGCTGCAGAAGAATCAATTTTTGAAATCTCTTCAACGGCTAAAACATAAGATACGGTGTCCATTCCTCCACCATCCCATTTTTCACTAACTAACATACCCATAAAACCTAGCTCCGCTAAATTCTTTACATGTTCGGTTGGATATATGGCTCCTTCGTCACGCTCTAAAACGTCTTTTATCAATTCACGCTGCGCGTAATCTCTAGCCGCTTGTTGAATCATTAATTGCTCTTCTGAAAATTGAAAGTTCATTGTATTTGATTTAAGTTTTCATCTGTTATCCCATTAGAAAAAAATAAATATCAAACAATTTTTCCTCCGGAAAATGCATTTTTATTTGAGGAGCTAAATTACAAAAAAATATTGTATGCATGCATACTATTTTTAATTTATGGAAAAATACATGTCATATCAGTAGACACAACAGTTACTCGAATAAATCTCTACATATAAATTACTTGTTTTTTTAATAGTTATAGACAATTTAATTATCAATTTAGTGTCTTAAATTATTATCACATTAATTTTCATCTTATCTTTGAGGAAAGCAAAATAAAATGAGTACATCGGCATATAATGCATTTTACAGCGCACAAAAACAATTCGATCAAGCAGCAAAAATTCTGGAATTAGACCAAGCCACTTGCGAATTGTTAAGAACTCCTATGCGTGAGTTTCATTTCAGTATTCCCATCCGTATGGATGATGGTAATATGAAAGTTTTTAAAGGATTTCGTGTGCAGCATAACGATGCACGAGGTCCTGCAAAAGGAGGTGTTAGATTTCATCCGCAAGAAACAATAGACTTAGTCAGGGCTCTATCTATGTGGGTGAGTTGGAAAACAGCGGTAGTTGATATTCCTCTGGGTGGAAGCAAAGGAGGTATTGTTTGCGATCCTCATAATCTTAGTCTTTTTGAACAGGAGCGCTTATGTCGCGGTTGGGTTCGTCAAATTATTAGAAATATTGGGCCTCAGTTAGATGTTCCTGCTCCGGATATTATGGCTACTCCTCAACATATGCTTTGGATGCTTGATGAATACGAAGTTTTAACAGGAACAAAAGCCCCGGGATTTATTACAGGAAAACCCATTAGTATGGGAGGAAGTTTAGGCAGAAAAGAAGCGACGGGATATGGCGTTATTATCACGCTTCGCGAAGCGTTAAAAGAATTAAATATGAATGCTTCCGAAACAACAGCCAGCATTCAGGGGTTTGGAAATGTAGGTCAACACGCTTTTGAACTATACACCCAAATTGGAGGAACAGTTTTAAGTGTTGCCAGCTGGTGTCATCAAAATCAATGCAGCTATACTTTCTATAAAAAAGACGGAATAGATTATAAGGAACTTAAAAGTATTACCGATCGCTTTGGAGGAATCGATAAGGAAAAAGCCTTGGCTTTAAATTATAAGGTTCTTCCAGGTGAGGATTGGATTGCTCAAGAAGTCGATATTATCATTCCGGCAGCCATAGAAAATCAAATAAGTATAGATAATGTGGAGCGAATCCATCCTAAAGTGAAAATTATTGTCGAAGGAGCAAATGGACCAACAACTCCTGAAGCAGCAGATATTATTGATGCAAAAGGATTGTTTACCATCCCCGATTTTTTGGCTAGTTCAGGAGGTGTAAGCTGTAGTTATTTTGAACAGGTACAAAGTAATATGAATTATTATTGGACCAAAGATGAGGTGTTAAGCAAACTGGATGCAAAAATGACTTCGGCCTATATTTCAGTGAGTAATTTTGCTCTAAAATACAAAGTCCCGATGCGGCAAGCTGCTTATTTAATTGCTGTAGATAGGGTAGCTCAGGCATCTAAAGATAGAGGTTGGGTTTAATCTAAAATCTATGGATAATATTAAAAACAATATAGCTCGCTTTAATCGTAATTTTTATCATCCGGAAAACAAAGTTACTTATATCGGAAATGGAGAATTTGGCGGAAAGGCCGGCGGATTACTTCGCGTTCACGAAATTTTAAAAGAACAATTTAAAAACGATAAATATCCGGAATTTGAAGCCGAAGTCCCAATTTTTACTACTTTGAGAACCGGAGTTTTTGATGCTTTTATGAAGCAAAATGATTTATATTCTGTAGCCTATTCAGATTTACCCGACGATAGAATTGCTCTTGCATTCCAAAAAGCAGAGCTTCCTTTTGAAGTTTTAGGTGATTTAAGAGCAGTTGCTGTAGAAGTAAAAAAACCTCTTGCCATACGCTCTTCAAGCCTTTTAGAAGATGCTGTTAACGAGTCGTTTGCGGGTATTTATAGTACGAAAATGACTCCGAATAATCAGTTAGATGCCGATAGTAGATTTAAAAAACTTATAGAAGGAATAAAATTTGTTTATGCTTCTACCTTTTTTAAGGCTGCTAAAGATTATATGAGAGCAACTCCTTATTCAACCGAAGATGAAAAAATGGCTGTTATTATTCAAGAAGTAGTTGGTAAACGTCAAGAAGACCTTTTTTATCCTGATATTTCAGGCGTTGGACGCTCTTATAATTATTATGCTTTTGGTAATGCCGATCCGAAAGATGGAATTATAAATTTAGCTGTAGGTCTTGGAAAGACTATTGTAGATGGCGGATTATCTTGGTCTTTTTCTCCTGCTTTACCTAAGCTCGATCCTCCCTTTGGTTCAGTAAACGAGATGATGAAAAATACACAAACTCGATTTTGGTCAGTGAATATGGGGAAGCCCGAGGCTTATAATCCAATAAAAGAAACGGAATATCTATTAGAAAATGATTTAACAGTTGCCGACAAAGGGAAAAATCTAAAATATTCTGCTTCAACATTAGATGCTAATTCCGGTCGCATTATTATGGGTATCGGAAAAAGTGGGCCACGTATTTTAAACTTTGCCCCTATTTTACGTTTAAACGAACCTCCTCTCAATAATTTTTTAAGTGACTTGATGCAACTTACAGAAAAGCATTATGAATCTCCTGTCGAAATAGAATTTGCGTTAAACTTTTCAGAAACAGGAGTTCATAAATTCGGCTTTTTACAAGCCAGACCAATGGCTGTTTCTTTTGATGAAGTGAATATAAGCGATGAAACTTTTTATAGTGAAAATACCTTAATATCTTCCAAGCATGTCTTAGGAAACGGCATAAATAAAAGCATTAACGATATTGTTTATTTAAAACCTGACTTCTTTGATACAACAAAGACTCAGGAAATAGCTTCAGAACTTGAAAAAATAAATACTGAACTTTTACAACAAAACCGAGAATATCTTTTAATTGGTTTTGGTCGTTGGGGGACTTCTGATGTATCAGCAGGAATTCCTGTTAATTGGGGACAAATTGCAGGAGCAAAAGCTATAGTTGAAGCAACATTGAAAAATATAAACTTTGAGCAAAGTCAAGGCTCCCATTTTTTTCATAATGTGAGTGGTTTTCAGGTGTTTTATTTTTCAGTTGATAGAATAAATGATAAACAAATAGATTGGGCTTGGCTGAAAGATCAAAAAAGCATAAAAGAAACTAATTATCTCCGTCATCTGAGATTAAACAAACCACTTAAAATAGAAGTTGATGGCAGAAGTGGTCGAGGAATAATTTTAAAACCATAAAAAAATGACTGAAAACAAACCTTTAGATCAGCTGTTAGGCGACCTACAAGAACGCGCTAAAGAACTAAATTGTTTATACAAAACACAAGAAATTCTTAATGAACCAAATATCGGTATTGAACAGGCTTGTTATGGTTTATTAATGTCTATTCCTCCAGGCTGGCAATATCCCGATATTTGTGAAGTAGAAATTAAAATTTCTCAAGGAACATATAAAACTTTTGGTTTCAAAGATTCAAAATGGACACTCACAGCAGATATTCAAGCACAAGAGAGGTCTTTTGGTCAGATTAAAGTAATCTATAACGAAATTCGACCAAAAGCATATGACGGACCTTTTCTCAAAGAAGAGTTAAAACTTATTAATAGTATAGCTGAAAGCTTAGGTTTGTTTTTATTGCACTTGGAATTAAAAAAAGTTTTTGAAAAGGATGCTAAAAGCGAACTCGAAAATAAAAAGAGTGATTGGAAAATAATTTTAGATATGCTCAGTCATACCGATCCTAAATTGCTAATTCGATTATCGCGTAAAATGATCAATACTCTTTGTTGGACGAATATTTGTGGAGCAGAGAAATTACTCGATAGTTTTAGCCCTTCTTTCAAAAGTAAAAATGAGTCAATAAAGGAAAGCAATGCTCCTTTTGAGCGTGTTGCCGATAACGATTTAATTGCTTTGAGCTATGAAGTTTTTGAGTTGGCTTCAAAAAATATCGAGCGTGATGATATTTTGAATTATATTAACAAATGGATTACCGAAGACCGCTCAGTATTCCTTACGGAAAAATTGGAAAATATGGGATCTTCATTGGAAGATATTAGTAATGCCGTAGAGCGTTTTTTCCATTTAGGACCTCAGGCATCGGAACTTTCTGAGCAACGCGACAAGAGTCTACGTATCGCATTGATAACGCGATTATTAACTAATCATACCGAATATATTGATGTTGCAAAAAATCATTTAAGCATTAATCACTTTAATGCTTTAATTCATCGTATTATTTACCCTTTAAACAGTCACGGGAAAATTGGAGGTAAAGGTGCCGGTTTATTTTTAGCACAGCAGATATTACAAGAAGAAAGCACAAAAAATACAAATCTTAAAGATATTAAAACGCCTAAAACTTGGTATATTGCTTCCGATGGTTTACTCAATTTTATGAGTTATAACAGTCTGGAAGATATATTAGAACAGAAATATAAAGAGATTGGATTAATTCGCCAGGAATATCCTTATGTCATCCATGTTTTTAAGAACTCCTCTTTTTCTCCGGAAATTTTAAAGGGATTAAATTTGGCTTTAGATGATTTTGGAGAAGTCCCTTTGGTAATCCGCAGTTCAAGCTTATTAGAAGATAGAGTAGGAGCTTCCTTTGCAGGGAAATACAAAAGTTTATTCATTCCTAATATCGGTAGTAAAGAAGAGCGATTGTCAGCTTTAACCGATGCTATTGCAGAAGTTTATGCCTCAATATTTGGCCCCGATCCTATTGAATACAGAGTGCAAAACAAATTACTCGATTATCACGAGGAAATGGGAATTTTGATACAAGAAGTTGTAGGAAATCAAGTTGGGCCTTATTTCTTTCCCGCTTTTGCCGGAGTCGGGTTTAGCCATAATAATTATCCTTGGTCAAGCCGTATCAAACAAAAAGATGGATTACTACGTATTGTTCCCGGATTAGGTACTCGTGCTGTTGACAGAACCAGTAACGATTATCCTATAATATTAGCTCCCGGACAGCCCAATCTGCGAGTAAATTCCACATCAGAAGAAATTATTAAATATACATCCAGATATATTGATGTTATAAATACTGAAAAGGGCGATTTTGAAACTATTGAGATTAATACTTTATTAAATGAATACGGTAATTTATATCCTGAAATCAGTAAACTTGTTTCTGTTGTTAATGCTGATCGTATTATCCCTGCCAAAACTTTTGATCTTGATTTTAAAGAAAAGGACTATCTGTTTACTTTCGACAGCCTAATTAAAAAAACCAAATTTATTAGTCAGATAAAAGCTGTTTTAAATATCTTGGAAGAAAAATATAAACTCCCTGTAGATATTGAATTTGCTCATAATGGAAAGTATTTGTATTTATTGCAATGTCGAGCTCAAAGTCAAAGCAGTGTTTCTAAGCCTATTCCTATTCCCGTTGATATTCCCATCGAAAAAAGAGTGTTTTCAGCAAGGCGATATATAACCAATGGCTTGATCTCAAAGCAAACACATATTGTTTATGTAGACCCAAGCGAATATGGACAGCTAACAGATTATCAAAGTATGCTAAATGTTGGAACGGCTATAGGGAGACTTAATCAACTGCTTCCAAAGAGAAAATTTATTTTAATGGGACCGGGACGTTGGGGCAGTAGAGGTGATATAAAATTGGGTGTTAATGTAAGCTATTCTGATATTAACAATTGCAGTATGCTTATTGAAATAGCCAGAAAGAAAAATGATTATACGCCCGACCTCTCATTTGGTACGCACTTCTTTCAGGATTTAGTAGAAGCTAATATTCGTTATTTACCGCTATATCCTGATGAAGACAAATGTATTTTTAATGAATCTATTCTAACAGAAACAGAAAGTATTTTTACGGATTTATTACCGGAATATACCGCTCTTTGCAATGTGATTAAAGTAATTGATATCCCTAAAATTTTTGATGGCAATATACTTAACATCGCAATGAACGCCACACAAGAAAAAGCTTTAGCGTATGTGAGTGGAGAGTAGGAGTTTGCTTACACTTGCCTAAGTTTAATAAAAACATATAGCTTATCAATCCTTCTTACGCAAGGAATATGATTATTTACATTTTCCTTTTAGATATTTATAAATCTCTTCTTGTGAACGATAGTTTTTTTCACCATTTTCAACCAGTCGGTATTGATTAATTTTATCCGGATGTAAAGAACGTGCCTTTACATTGTCTTTTTGCTGAATTTCCAACATATCAATCAGTTCAGCTTTTAAGTCAGGAGATTTTATAGGACAAACCACTTCTATTCTATGGTCAAGATTACGCGACATTAAATCGGCAGAAGCCAAAAATACTTCAGGATTTCCATCATTAGCAAAAACAAATATACGGGAATGTTCTAAAAAACGATCGACTATAGCAAAGGCTTCAATATTTTCCGATAAACCCGGAACGCCTGCTTTTAGAACACATATGCCACGAATATTCAAAGTAATTTTAACTCCCGCTTTGCCTGCTTGATATAGTTTATTTATAATTTTAGTATCGACAAGGTTATTTAATTTCAGACTTATTTTAGCTTCTTTTCCCGCTTTAGCATTATTAATTTCACGGTTAATCATTTTAGTAAAAAACGAACGTAATTTGAATGGAGCCACTAACAATTCGGAAAATGAAGGAGGAAGGTATTTTGCTTCAAAAAGATGAAAAACATTATTTACATCCTTACATAAGCCTTGGTCACAAGTAAGCAAACTGTCATCTCCATACACTTTTGCCGTAGATTCATTATAATTTCCGGTACTGATATTTGCATAATATACATTCTGTCCTTTTTCTTTTCGTCTGATTAGCAAAAGCTTAGAATGTACCTTAAAACCCGGAATATTTTGAATAACACGCACTCCTTCTTCTTGCAATTTCTGAGTCCACATAATATTGGCTTTTTCATCAAAACGGGCTTGAAGTTCTAAAAATACCGTTATTCTTTTTCCGTTTCTTGCAGCATTAATCAGAGCATTCATTATTTTAGATTTCTTTGCAACACGATAAAAGGTCATTTTAATATCACGAACTTTTGGGTCTATAGCTGCTTGACGAACTAAATTTATTATATGTTGAAAGCTATGATAAGGATAATGTAAAAGGATATCTTTCTCTTTTATCAGTTTAAACATATTTGTATTCGGCAAAATTGCCGGATGACAAAAGGAATCCATTTTATTAAAAATTAAAGACTTTTCTCCTCCTGAAGCAGTAAGAATGGGAAAATCCATAAAATCTTTAAAATTATGATAACGCCCACCTGCTCTCAGCGTATCGCTTTGAGTAATTCCGAATTTATTTAGTATTTTTTTTAAAAATTTATGATCAACAGTTTTATCATAAACAAAACGTACGGTATCTCCCTTTGTTCTTTGTTTAATACTTTCGTTCATCGTCTCTAAAAAGCTCTTAGACAGGTCGCTATCTATATCTAATTCCGCATCACGCGTAAATTTCATTATATGAGCTTCAAAAATATCGAAGCCAAAAATTCCAAATATACTTTTTAAGTTTCCTCTTATTATATCGTCAAGAAAAATAATATATTTCTTTTCTCCTATTTGTGGTAATTCAATAAAACGCTTTATTTCTTCGGTAGGTAATTCTATCAATGCAAATTTATCTTTCCGCAGCTTTTTGGTATCCATCATCTTTACTGCCAAATAAATATGCTTATCCTTAAAATAAGTCAAATTAGAAATAGTATCAAGCATTAATGGTGACAAAAAAGAGCGTATATTTTCTTGAAAATACTGCTCTACAAATTGTTGCTGCTCAGTATTAAGCTCTTTTTCGTTTACGATAAAAATATTATTTCTTGCCAATTCTTCTAAAATATCGTGATAGGCTTTTGTAAAATACACTTCCTGGTCGGCAACAATTTTATGAATTTCTTGAAGAGAACGTACAGCATTGCGTTTTTGAGCAGGAGCAATTCTTTTATATGCCTTCATTCTGTTGAGAGTAGCTACACGAACACGATAAAACTCATCTCTATTATTTGAAAAAATACCAAGATATTTTAGTCGCTCTAAAACCGGATTAGAGGTATCCATAGCTTCCTGAAGTACCCTTTCATTAAAGCTTAACCAGCTTACTTCTCTATTTATGTAGTTTTTAGTACTCATAGCATTGACTGAACTTATCTTTTTTACATAACGTCTGAAAAATAAGAAGCCTGCCTTCTTGCTTTTTCATCCTTTCTCTTCTTATTCTCCCCCCTTTTCTCTCTCTTATCACTCTGTCTTTGCTTCAGACCGAGCTGCACCATTCTGAGTATATTGAAGAGCCGAAGCACCTTCTATCAATCGCCCATTCTCGCAAACATAAGTAGTAGCCGGAAACATTTCGAAAAGAGAATAATCGTGGGTAGCCATTAATACGGCACAATCGTTTTTGCTAATATCAAAAAGAAGTTTCATAATTCCTTCTGAAGATTGGGGATCAAGATTTCCTGTTGGCTCATCGGCTAAAATAAGTACGGGATCGTTTATAAGAGCTCTTGCTATTCCAAGGCGCTGTTGCTCACCGCCGGATACTTGATGCGGCATTTTATAACCTTTATTTTGAAGTCCGACTTTTCCCAAAACTTCCGCAGCTTTTTCTTTCATTGCTTTTTTGTCTTTCCAGCCGGTAGCTCTCATTACAAAAAGCAAGTTTTCTTCAATATTACGATCTTGTAATAACTGAAATTCTTGAAAAACAATACCCAATTTTCTCCGTAAATAGGGAATTTCTTTTCTTTTTAACTTTTCTAGATTATAACCAACCACCTGTGCTTCGCCCGAAACAAAAGGTAAATCGGCATAAAGAGTTTTTAATAAACTACTTTTACCACTTCCTGTTTTTCCAATAATATAAAAAAAATCACCTTTATTTACTTTTAAAGTTACTTGTTTAAGTACCAAATGATCCTGCTGAAAGACATCAAAATTTTTAATGTCTACTACGGTATTTTCGTTCATTATTCTGTTGTTTTAAGCAGCTAAGTTAGCTGTTTTTTCAAAATCTCTATTACATATTTATTTCTATACTCTCTAATAAGATAAGTCAGGCGTAAGGACTGTCTTATAGAAAGTAAAATAGATGATGAGATTTTGAAAAATAAAACTAAAAAAATAATAGTGTTTTTCTTAATTATTTTTTCTGTTTAAAAACCCACTTCCAATAAGTGCTAATCCACCAAAAATAAATAACATAGACAGAAAGGCAACATCTTGGCTAAGCCATCCTAAAGCAGCAATACCGTTTGCAACAAGTATTCCCACTCCAATTGCCGACATAAAAATACCTGTTCTTAAGGCTGTATTTTGGTGATTTTCATTTTTAAAAGTGTTGGGATCGAGACCTTTATTAATAAGTGATAGGCGAATCTTTTTTTGATTCCCTAAATAAACTAAAATGATGATGAAAAGGAAAAATCCTAAAGGGACTAATACTCCGACAGAAAATAAATCCATAGTGTTGTGTTTAAGGTTTGTAATATTTATTGGCTACGGATTTAAGACGCAGAAAAAACACTCCGGTTACATTAAATAATTCTCTTTACGGAAGAACATTTTTTAAATATTTAAGACAAAATATATACATTAAATCTTATAAAGCACCCTCCATTAATTTATATAAATCCCTCTTTTTAATGAGCTTTTTAACGTATTCATCACAGTCCGCATCGAGCGATAATTCCCGGTCTTCTTCAAGAGCGCAAGTCCTTTGTGCGATAAGCTGAAAAATAAATGTACTTTTGCCGCAAATTTTATACTAATGCAACTAAAAACTGCACAAGATGTTGAAATAATGGCTCCTGTTGGTTCTTACGAATCATTAATGGCAGCTATACAAGGCGGTGCAAACTCCGTATATTTTGGAATAGGGAAACTAAATATGCGTTCCCGTTCGTCTAAAAACTTTACTGTTGACGATTTAAAAAAAATCGCCGCTATTTGTAAAGAGAATAATATCCGTACTTATATAACCCTAAATACGGTTATTTACGATAAGGAATTAGACGAAATGAAAGCTATAATTGATGCGGCTAAAGCTAATGGCATTACTGCTATTATTGCTTCCGATCAATCGGTTATTCATTATGCTTTTTCGCAGAAAATGGAAATTCATATGTCAACCCAAGCAAACATAACCAATATTGAAGCCGTAAAGTTCTACTCTATGTTTGCCGATGTTATGGTAACAGCTCGGGAGTTAAACCTACATCAAGTAAAAGCCATTACCGATACCATTGAAAAAGAACAAATAAAAGGACCTTCGGGTAATTTGGTACAGATTGAAATTTTTTCTCACGGTGCTTTATGTATGGCTGTTTCGGGAAAATGCTATTTAAGTTTAGATTTGATGAACTCTTCTGCTAACAGAGGAGCGTGCTTACAACCTTGCCGACGGGGTTATGATGTAAAAGATCGCGATAGTGGTTTAGAATTACATATTGATAACGAATATATCATGTCTCCCAAAGATTTAAAAACAGTAGATTTTCTCGATAAAATTCTTTTTGCCGGTGTACGTGTATTAAAAATTGAAGGTCGTGGTAGATCGCCCGAATACGTTAAAAAAGTGACTCGTGTGTATCGCGAAGCGGCTAATGCCTATTTTAGTGGAGATTTTACAAGAGAAAATATAGAGCGTTGGAATGCTGAATTGGATTCTGTTTATAATCGTGGTTTTTGGGATGGCTACTATTTAGGAAGAAAAATAGGAGAATGGGCAGAGCGTTATGGCTCTCAAGCAACACGTAAAAAAGTATTTCTTGGAAAAATAACCAATTATTTTACTAAGCTTCAAGTAGCAGAATTACAGATAGATACCAACGAGCTAAATGTTGGCGACGAAATAAATATTGTAGGTCCAACCACTGGTGTTTACGAAGATATTATAAAAGAAATACGGTTGGAGTTAGAGCCAGTTGAAAAAGCTAAAAAAGGTGATGCCGTTTCTTTTAAAACAAAAGACCTTGTTAGACGTGGCGATATGGTTTACAAACTTATTGATGTGATTGATCCGTTTTAATTTGATAATTTGGTGAACATCGACAGGTTCAGTTTGCTAAGCTTGAGGCTTTCCACCTTTCCCGAGTTTATCGATTAAAAAGGTTTACCCTGATTCTTCTTCATATTCTGTTTTAAGTGTCCTAAAATAATACTTACTTTAGCTTGTTAATTTATTAAGATGAAAAATTATCAAACAGAGTTTCTTTCTCAATATATCAGTAATCTGCGTATCAGTAAAAGCATATCTCGATTAGCATATCAGGCAGGAAATACATTGTATTTAAATAATCAATGTGTTTTGCAAAGCAGAGAAGGTGAGCATTTTGCTTATATAGTTGAGGATAATTATCAGGATTTTAATACCGATATTTATTTTGATGACAATGAGAAAAAAATTGAGTTGCAATGTAATTGTAATGCAGAAGGTTTTTGTTCTCATAAGGTTTCGGCATTAATGCAATTGCACGAAGATTTAAGTCAGGAAACTAATTCCGAACTAAAAGAAGGGATGAAATATACTCGCGACGGGATGATAAAGCGCGTTATGGCCGAACGTGAAAAAAAAGCAAAGACAGAAAAATTTCAACTCGATTTTGCTGATAATATTTATGGCGAACATTTAATTACAAACCAAAGAAATAAAACCTATAAGCTTACTTTTTATGATTTCGACGAAAAGATAGGTTATTGTTCTTGTCCCGACTATCACACCAATAAATTAGGAAGCTGTAAGCATTTGATTTATGCTTTTGACGAATTTCAAAAACAGTACACTAATAAAACATTACCCATACAGGATTTTCCTTTTTTTGAAGTTTTTCTGCATCCCTTAAAAGATTATAGAATATCTTGGTTTTATCCCGGAAAAATACCTTTAGAAATTCAAGAACTCGTTAATAAATATTTCAATGAAGAAAAACAAATATTAGACAAGCAGCTCATTCAGTTTCAGGGTTTTATTTCCGAAGCTCAAAAACATAAGTTTATAAATATCCGTCCCGAAGTTATAGCAAAAGTTAATAAAGCAATTGAAAGACAGTCGTTAAACGAACTGAAAGCAAAAACTCCTTTAAATTTTGCAAAGCTCGAAATAAGTTTAGCACCTTATCAAAAAGAAGGAATAGAATTTTTGGTTTTTAATAAAAACAGTATTTTGGCCGATGAAATTGGTTTAAAAAAACCTTTACAAGCAGTTATTGCCGCACACTTTAAAAAAGATATTTTTGCTTTTAAATCAACATTAATTATTTGTCCTAATTCGCTTATTCCTCAGTGGCAACAAGAGATACAAAAAGTAGATAAAGAAAGTTCGAGATTGATAAAAAATAGTGCTGATTTGGCATTTTCTAATAATGTTTATTTTAAAATTTTAGGCTTAGACGATTTTTTGCAACAACAGCTTGCTTTTGAAGATTTATCATCAGACTTAGTTATTATTGATGAAGCACAAAATATTAACAGCTTTGATTCGGATTTAGTACCTATTATCCGAATGTTAAAGTATAAGGAATTGATTATTATAACCGACAGTCAGCCTGAAAATAATCTAATGCAGTTTTATACTCTCGTGGGTTTGGTAGATAATACCTTACTTACTCCTCTTTGGGAATTTTCTTATCAGCATTGCCTTTTCGACTCTCAAGTACTCGATAAAATTGTTGGATATTATAATCAAGAAAAAATTGTAAAACGTCTTGAAACAATTTTACTTCGACGTAAAAAAGAGGACGTATCAGATCAATTAGTAAAACCCGATTCAGAGATTAGTTCTGATACTCTTATTAATTCACCTGTATCATTACAAAAACAATCCCCTAATCTAGTACGCAAGCAGTTGAGTGCCGATAAATACCGACAGAAAAGAAAATCTCTTATTGGTCAAACATCTCTTTTTCCTCTCAGACATGAAAATAAAACAATAAGTTTAAGCGGAGAGGAGCATAAGGTTTTTGAGACTCCAACAATTAAAAATGTAAAATCCGATATAGAAATAGAAAAACTCTTGCAAAATGCTCAAGCTTTTTTAGAAGGATTATATACTTTGCAAACGGGTAAAAAATTACCTTGGAAAAAAAAGAATATAGATTTAAAAATTAATAAAGACGAGGTGGTTTTGCGTATAAAAAGGTAATTATTGCTACAGTTAAATCTCTATCCAACTCAGCATAAATATAGTTTTGTTCTTTAATAGCAAGCTGTTGAAGAGCAAGAAACTTAACTTTTCTAATTTAACATTTAAAAAACCGTCTATTTTTTTTGTATATTTAGAGATTGAAATTGCCAATAATAACAAAAAGGCAAAGAGTATAAAATTATAGTAGTATGGGTATAAGAAAAAAAGCTTCATTACTATTTATTACGATATTTGTTACGGCTTTTGTTATAGTAGGTATTTCAACAATTTTTATAGTTAAAAAATATATCATTGAAGTTGTTTCTAATAATCTTAAATCAATTTCTGCAATTCAGTTAACTCGTATTGAAAGTATAAATGCACAAAATACCGAAAGATTAAATCTTATCTCAAGCAGAACGCAACTAAGAATAAACCTTGATAATTATAATAAAAACCATCAAGAAAAGTATCAACGAAAAATGAATACTATACTTGAAGATGCAAGATTGTCGGTTAACGATTTTGATCAAATAAGTATTCTGAATTTAAGAGGAGAAATTGTTGCTTCAACGGACAGCACTCTTTTAGGCGAAAAAGCAAACATAAACGATACGGTTTTTATATTGGCACAAATACAAAATATTACCAATGTATATAAGTTCGACGAAAATAATAACTTTAAAATTCATTTGTATGGTCCGTTAGTTTATAAAAATAAAATCATAGGACTTACACATATTATTGCTTCTTCTGGAAAAATTAAAAAGTTTGTATCCGACTACTCCGGTTTGGGTTTTAGTGGATATACTTCAATATTGTTTATAGATAAATATAATGGCAATAAGCCAATACTCTCTCCCCGAAGAGAAGATTCGTTGTTTCAATTTAAAATTGTTAATAGAGAAGAATTAGGTCAAATATCGAAATATACACTTGATAAAAAAACAGGAATATTTCAGAGCATTACAGATTATAAAAAGGCATTGGTATTTACAAGTATTGAATTTAGTGAAGATTTGAATATTGGTTTATCGGTTAGGATGAGTGAAGAAGAAGTTTTTGGTCAATTAAAAAAACTCATATATGTATTTATTACAGCAATAGCAATAATGATTGTTATTTTAATTTTAGTAATTAATTATAGCACAAAACTGATTAGTGAGCCAATTATAAGATTAACCGAAAAGGCCGATTTGATTACTAAAGGCAATTTGAATCAACAAATAGAAGTAATTTCAAAGGATGAAATAGGCGTATTGGCAAAATCTTTAAACACTATGCTTATACACCTTCGTCAAAGTATTTACGAAAGAGATATTAATATCCGTGAACGCGAAAAAATAGAAAAACGTTTAATAGAAGATTATAAACGTTATGAAACCCTATTTAACTTTGGTGCAGATGCTATTTTTGTGCATCCTTATGCAGAGTCGGGGTTTAAAAATTTTATTGAAGTAAACGACATTGCTTGTAAAATGTTTGCTTATAGTAAAGAAGAATTTTTAAAACTAAGCCTGGTCGATATCTCTAGTCAATTTGATATTAAAAAGAGAGGTGATAAAATGGAGCATACCAATCTTAACGGATCACAAGATAAAATTTTTGAAACAACGATGGTGAAAAAATCAGGAGAGGAATTCCCTGCAGAAATTAGCTCTACTCTCTTTGATTATCAAGGACAAAAAGTCATAATGTCGGAGGTACGAGATATTACAAAACGCAAAAAAATTGAAAAAGAATTAGAAAAATACCGTGTACAATTAGAAAAATTAGTAAAAGATAGGACTAAAGAACTGGAAGATAAAACCTATAAATTAGAACGTATTAATAAACTGTTTGTAGGAAGAGAGCTGAAAATGAAAGAGTTAAAAGAAGAAATTGAAGCCTTGAAAAAGAGAATAGGCGAATAAGAAACCTTGGACTTTATAAAGTGTTACTACTCAACAAAATACAGAAGATAAATGATGAAAATTAAAGGCATAAAATCAATGAATAATTTTTTCGCGTTTTTATTTCGCTTATTCAGGATAAAAAACCTGACTGTATATCAACTTACTCTTAGTACACTTATTATTACTACTGTTTTTACTGTTGGACTAATTTTTACGGTTTGGACTTATACCGAAACTCTTAGAGTTAAAAGCAGAGTAAAAGCATTAAAAAAGACTTCGTTTAATCAACAAAAAGAAGAATTAAAAACTGAGGTTAAGCAACTTATTTTCTATTTGGAATATATACAGAGAGACACTGTTTATTATACAACAGAAGAACTAAAAAATAAAGCTTTATTATATTTTGAAAATATACGTTTTGGAAACGATGGCTATGTCTTTATAAATACTTACGATGGTTTTGCCCTTCTCTTTGACGGACAAAGAGTGGATAAAATCAAAGATGTTAACGATCTTACAGATCCTTCCGGTTTTAAAATTTTCAAAAAAGAATTAGAATTAGCAAAGCTCCCCGATGGAGGCTATTTCCAATATTTATTTAAGAAAATTTATGATGATAAGCCTTACTCTAAACTCTCTTATGTTATAGGTTTTAATAAGTGGAAATGGATAGTTGGAACAGGTGATTACCTTGATAATATTGAAGAGGAAATAGCCCTATTGGAAAAGGATTTGGAAAAGGATATGCATCGTAATATTTTTACCGCTTTGGGTATTTTAATGGTGATTTTAGTGATTCTAATTTTATTGGCCTGCTGGCTTGCTCATTGGATACAAGATCAGTTTAATAAATTTGTTCTTATTCTAAAACCATCATCCTTAAATGAGGGTGATAATCTATCTATTGACGATATTTTTATTCGTGAATTAAAAATAATTGGACTCGAAATAATTCAAGCTGAAGAGTTAGCCAAAAAATTTGGAGATATTATCAATCATTCCTTGAATGAAATATATATTTTTGATCAAAACAACTTGAATTTTATTCATGCAAATCACGGAGCAATAAAAAATTGCGGCTATTCCTTGGATGAGTTGAAGCTTATGACACCTCTCGATTTGAAGTCGGAATTAAATTATCAACAATTTATGAATTTGATTGCACCATTGATTGAGAAAAAAACAAATCATATTCATTTTGAAGCCATTCATCAACGAAAAGATAAAACTCTTTACCCTGTAGATATTAACCTTACACCTTCTCTTTTTAATGACAAACCTGTTTTTGTTGCTTTTGTATACGATATTACTGAAAGAAAAGAAGCAGAAACTAAATTGCAGTTAAGTCAGCAACGCTATTCCAATCTTTTTGAAAATGCACCCATATCTTTGTGGGAAGAAGATTTTACCGATTTAATAGAATATCTGAATGCTCAATTAAAAAAGTATAAGCTTCCTATAGAAGAGCTTTTTGAAAAACATCCAAATATTTTGCCTGAGTGCGCATCTTTAATTAAAGTAGTTAATGTAAATAATAAAACTATAGAACTTTTTGAAGCCCAAAATAAGGAGGAGTTATTAGGTAATTTGAATATTCTATTTACCGAAGCATCTTTTTCTGTTTTTAAACAAAGTCTTTTAGCTCTATATAGAGGGGAAAAATATTTTAGTAGCGAAGGAGAAAACCGTTCTATAAAAGGAAAAAAACTTAATGTCCTCTTGCGTTGGTCTTTCTTGTTTAATAACGATAAAGAACTTACACAGAAAGTAACAGTTTCTATTATAGACGTAACTGAATTGAGAAAAAAAGAAGAAAATCTCAATGCTAGCGAAGCGCTATTTCGCAATATTGTAGAATATTCTTTTGAAGCTATAGGATTAATTGATAACAATTATACATTTACCTATGCCAATAATAATTTAGCAAAACTTTTTGGCTATCCTTTAAATGAAATAATAGGCTTTAACTTTAAAAAATTCCTATCTGCAGAAAGTTTGGACTTGGTTGTAGATAGATATAGACGCAGACAAAAAGGAGAAAATGTTCCACCACAATACGAAATAATTCTTTTAACGAAAAATGGTAAGAAAGTTTATGCTAAGCTATCGTCATCGGTTATTTTTAGTAAAGGTAAAAGTCTTCAAACTCTTGTTCAGCTTATTGATAATACCGAAGGTAAAAAAATAGAGGAAGAGCGTAAAAGATACCGTTTACAGTTGGAAAAAACAGTGGAAGACAAAACTTTCGATTTAAAAGAAAGTCAAGTGGCACTTTTAAATTTAGTAGACGATTTGAACATAGAATCGAAAAAATTGATGAATGCAAACAAACGTCTTGAAGAAATTAACGAAGAGCTCGAAACGTTTACCTATTCTGTTTCTCACGATTTAAAAGCACCACTTCGAGGAATTGACGGCTATAGTCAGCTATTACAAGAAAGTTATAATAATGACTTAAGCTCGGAAGCTCAAGGGTTTTTAGCAAACATCAGAAAAAGCACTCAGCAAATGAATGTTCTTATAGAAGATTTGCTAAGCTATTCTCGTATGGAGCGTCAAATGTTTTTAAATGAAGATGTTAAGCTTAAAGATTTAATCGATAATATTTTTGAATTTTATATTAAAACAACTCATAAGGCTACATTTATTAATAGTGTATCCGAAACACTCATTATAAAAGCGGATAACGAAGGTTTAAAATTAGTGCTTAGGAACTTAATAGATAATGCGGTTAAATTTTCTTCAGAAGGTAAAAAAACCAAAATAGAGATTGGATGTATCGAAAAGGATACGCATTGGATTATATTTGTAAAAGATAATGGTATAGGTTTCAATATGAAATATCACGATAGGATATTTAAAATATTTCAACGTTTGCATTTAGCCGAAGAATATGACGGAACAGGTGTAGGCTTGGCCATAGTTGCAAAAGCAATGCAGAGAATGAACGGGAAAATTTGGGCAGAAAGTGATATTGGAAAAGGAAGCTGTTTTTATTTGGAGATTGGGAAATAAAACTTTGTAGCTTAGAGGTAAAAAAACAATCTACAATAAAACCTTAGCGACTTAGCGAGAAATAATATCACGCAGAGACGCAGAGACGCAAATAAAAAGACAGAAGATATAGACGCAAAGAAAAAGACAGAAGATATAAATAATAAAAAACTTAGTGTCTTAGGGGTAAAAAAAGACAAGCCATAAAGACACTATGGCACAAAGAAAAAATAGTAAATAGCGTAGATTTAGAGATTAAATAACAAATCCCAATAAAATGACAAAACAATACAATAGTTATCCAATTTTACTTGTTGAAGATAACCCGGTAGATGTTGATTTGACTTTACGAGCATTTAAAAAACGTAATTTAAACAATCCTATTCAAGTTGCGCGCGATGGGGAAGAAGCCCTCGCCTATATTCAGAAATGGGATAACGGAGATCAAGTTCCGGTTGTTATCTTACTCGATTTAAAAATGCCAAAAGTAGAGGGTTTAGACGTACTTAAAGCCCTTAAGACTCATCATAAGTACAAGACAATACCAGTAGTAGTTCTTACAACCTCATCTGACGATAAAGATATCGAAAAAGCATATAAACTTGGAGTAAATTCGTATATTGTAAAACCTGTAAACTTCGATAAATTTATGGATGTTGCAGATCAAATACAGTTATATTGGAACGTTCTAAATGAATCGTTGATTTAATATTTTAAAAATGTTTTAAATTTTAATAGCACCAGATAATCCCAATGAAAAAGATACTTTTACTTGAAGATAATATAATTGATATTGATTTAATAAGTAGGGAAATAAAAAGTTATTGGCCTGATGTTGATTTAGTAGTTGTAAGTCGAATAGCAGATGCTAGAAAATTACTTATGGGCGAAGAAATATTTGATATAGCTCTTTTCGATTTAAAATTACCCGATGGAGATGGCATGAGTTTGCTTATTGATCTTAGATTAAACAAATACTCTTCTCCTATTATTATTCTTACGGCATCCGGTTCTGAAGAGTTGGCAATATCAGCTTTAAAATCAGGAGCGAACGATTATATCTCAAAGAAACCGGGCTTTTATAAAAAAATTCCTCAACATATAGAGTTTACCTTAAAACAAGTTAGAGAAAATCAGCAAAGCCTGAAAGTTTTGTATGCAGAACATCATAAAAGTGATGCTGATCTTACATATCGTTACTTAAAACAACATGCTCCCCATATTCATTTAACTCAAGTTTTTACCGGAGACGAAGTGTTGGAACACTTATCAAATAATAGGAATGCCATTTGCGATTATGATGTGCTTATGCTTGATTATAACTTATCAGGATTAAATGCTTTGGAAATAAGTAAGCAAATCCGACAGGAGCAAAAGCTTTCAATTGCTATTGTAATTGTAACGGGTCATGGTGATGAAGATGCCGCAGTAGAAGCTCTTAAAATTGGTGTTGATGATTATCTTGTTAAGCATAAAAATTATTTATTTCGGTTACCATCCGTTTTAACAAGTGCTTATCGCCGAAGAGAACTAGAACGTCAGCAGATAATTATTAAAAAAAGCGAAGAACGGTTTAAACGTTTGTTTGAAAGCCTTGGTGACGCTGTATATGTTACTCAAATTGGAGGTAAAAATATTGGCGATATATTGGAAGTTAATCCTGCAGCTATTAAACAGTCGGGTTATTCAAGAAATGAATTATTAAAAATGAATATTATTCGTGATCTTGCAGTACCAAATTCCGGTACCGAGATAAGTTCAGAAGATTCGGATAATAAATTACTCTCGGGAAAAACAGTATCTTATGTTGAGAAAAAAAGAAGAAAAAACGGAGAAGAATATTGGACGGAAATAATAATAACTCCCATTGAATTTAAAGGGTATCTTGCGGGCTTATCAATAAATAGAGATATTACAGATCGTAAAATACAAGAAGAAAAACTCATAATAGCCTTAGATGCAGCTAAAGAAGCCGATCGTATTAAAACGGCTTTTTTAGCAAATATGTCGCATGAATTACGAACTCCTCTAAATGCCATTATTGGTTTCTCCGATTTAATAGATATTAATACCGATCCTAAAGATAGTGCGGAATTTGCAAAACATATAAATAGAAGCGGTTTAAGTTTATTAGATATTGTAGACGAAATTTTTGAAGTTACCTTAATTGAGCGTGGTCAGCTAAGTATTAACAAAACACAAAAGCCTGTCTATGTTTTTATAGATGATATTTATCAAACAGTCTTAAACCGACAAAAAAATCTCGGATTATCAAAGGTTATTATAGAGAAAGAAATGAATGGGATAGACCAATATACCATTGCCTTTACTGATTTTAATATATTGAGACAGGTATTTATAGCTTTATTTAGTAACGCACTTAAATTCACATCCGAAGGCTTTATACGTTTTGGTGTTTTTTCTTCCGAAAATAAAAATGAGTTGGTGTTCTTTGTTAAAGATACAGGAATAGGCATTCCAAAAGAAATGCATGAAAAGATTTTTGAACGCTTTCGGATAGGGGATGAATCGCGAACCAGAAAATATTCGGGTATAGGTATAGGATTATATATAAGCTATAGGCTTATAAATATTTTAGGTGGTAAAATATGGGTGGAAAGTGAATTAGGAAAAGGAAGTACATTTTATTTTTCTATTCCTTAACAAATAAAATTATAGCAGATAAACAATAGGTTATTATGGGAAAAGAGATTGTTATTTTAATAGTAGAGGATGAGTCGCTTAATACAGAGCTTTTTGAAGTGCTTTTAAAGCGTAAGAACTTATCTTATTTGTTAGCTGAAGATGGGCTGGAAGCATTGGATATGTTTGAAAAACATCCCGAAATAGACTTAGTTCTATTGGATATAAAAATACCTAATTTGAATGGCGAAGATGTACTTGTAAAAATGAAAAAACTTCGACCTGATATTCCTATTGTTGTTCAAACAGCCTATGTTTTTGAAGAAGACAAAAAACGTTTTTTTGATATTGGAGGCGATGATTATATTTCTAAACCTATAAATAAAGAGCTTCTTTATGATATTTTAAGTCGTTGGCTGAATATTGATATAAAGTAGATACATTGGTATTTTCCTGAATAACTACCGTTTATTATTAACGAAATGTACTGTGTTAAAAACAAGTAATTTACTGCGAAATCAAGCTTTTAACAGCAAATACCATTTTTTGATTATCAGAATAACGCAAACTATAAATGGGTATTTTAGCTATCCAATCTAAAAAGAAACGCGCATTTTTTTCTTCTGGCGAAAGCCAAGCATCCACAACTAAATACTGAAAAGCTTTATGTCTGTCCATCTTTCTTAATTCAAAATCCACATCTTTGGTAAACTGAATAAAAACCAAGGCTTTTATTTTTCTTGGACTATTTTTTATAAAAGATGGTGCTAAATACCTAACCGTTTTGTTCATTGCTTTCAACTCATATTCTTTAGCTTTCAAGAGCTCGGGAAAGCGTTTTGATAAAAACTCTAAAGCTTGTTTTTTAACCGATATTGCTGCGGGAAATGTTAGAACCTTGGCATTAGTATCAATAGGGACAAAATCATCTGCAATAAGCGATAATCCGCTTGCTAAAGCAATAGCCGAAGCTGTACTTTTTCCGTTTCCCGAATCACCTAAAAATAAAACACTATTTTTATCATCGCCAATGGCAGATGCATGTAAAACACCTAACCAATCGTTTTCTTTTTTTGCATAGGCATAATTTAGCAATGTCATAAACACCTGTCCTTTTAAAATATGATCTTCATTAAAAGCCCAAGAACCTATACCATTTTCATTAACAAATAGGTGATAAGCATTATGACTCACAAAAATTTTAAGCACTATGGGATTCTCTATTTTTTCGGTATTTTGCAGATGAGCAAATAGCGGATGAAACATAGTCTCAATTTTTGCATCGCCATAACAAAACTCAAAATTTGATGCTTGAAAAGAGTAAGTGTAGCGACTAAAAAAAACAGTTTCAGCCCTTATGCCTTCTGCTAATTTATTTCGCTCTTGTGGTTCTCTTGTTAACTCTTCAGTAGTAATTTCATTAATAGCTTTTACACTTTCCGATGCTTCTTCTACAGAAATATTAAATTTCTTGGCACACCACTCCATGGGGAGTATTGTTGATTTTTGTATTTTATCAAAAACTAAAAAAGCCTCTTCTTCCAACTGCAAATATGTATTTGCTTTTTTAAACCAAATCCATCTTTTGTTTTCTACTTCTTTTACTAAATAATCTGCCATTTGTTTTTGATTCTTTTTTACACAAAAAAAGGCCATCCTTTTAAGACAGCCTTTTAATCCTTTAATCTTCCTTGTTTTTTGTTGACCCACTAGGGCTCGAACCTAGACTCTTCTGCACCAAAAACAGACGTGTTGCCAGTTACACCATGGGTCAATTGCGAAATGCGAGGCAAAGATACATTTTTTTTGAAAAAGGTAAAGAAAAAAAAGAAAAATAAAGTAAATATTTTTTGCCTGAACCTTAAAATTATTTTCTACTAAACAGCAGGCTTAGCAAGTGCCACAGCTGCTAAAGCAGCCATTTCTTTGTCAAAATGGAATAAGCCTCCCTGACTATTTCCTGCTAATTTCAGCTTATCTAAAATATCGCGTGCTCCGGCTTCTTCTTCAACTTGTTCCTGAATATACCATTGTAAGAAATTAGATGTTAAGTAATCTTTTTCTTGCATACAGACTTCGTACATAGTGTTAATCATGCCTGTAACCTTTTCTTCATGAGCAAGTACTTCACTAAATACATCAAGAATATTATTCCAATTGTTTTGTGGTGCGAGTAAGCTGTCAGTAATGGCATTACCACCTCTTTCGTTGACGTAATGAACAAGTTTAATCATATGCATACGCTCTTCTTCGGCATGTGTATAAAGATATTTTGCACTACCGGCAAAGCCATTTCTTTCGCACCAAATAGCCATTGCAAAATATAAGCGAGAGGCATGTTCTTCGGCATTAATTTGTTTATTAAGGCTTACTTCAACATTTGTATTTATCATTTGTCTTTTTTGATTTTATCTTACTTTTTTAGTTGAATTTTATGCTTTTAAGCACTTTTTAAAGCTTCTGCTCCACCAACAATTTCTAATATTTCACCTGTAATTGCAGCTTGGCGAGCTTTGTTATACTGTAATTTTAAATCTTTTATTAACTCTGTTGCATTATCCGTTGCTTGAGACATAGCTAACATACGCGCTCCATGTTCGGCAGCAAAAGAATCAAGCAAGGATTTATAAAATTGCACTTTTAAAATTGTTGGAATTAATTCCTCAACAATTTCTTCTTTGCTTGGTTCAAACAGATATTCTCTTTGTATTGCATTTCCGGCTTTGTTATTTTCGGAAGCTACAGGTAATAACTGTTCTGTAGTTATCACTTGAGTTGCGGCATTTTTAAAATGATTGTATATTAAAATAATACGATCGTATTTTTTACTCGCATAATCTTGCATTAAATCTTCGGCTAAGGGAAAAACATTATCAAAGCTCAGCATATTAAATAATTCATCATTATTTCCAATATACTTAAAATCTTTTTTTGAAAAATGATCTGTAGCCTTTTTTCCAATAGTCATTATGTCAACATTTCCGGCTGCATTCAAATCAGCATAATCTGTATTGAGCAACTGCTGTGTGGCTTTAATGATATTGCTGTTAAATGCGCCACAAAGACCTCTGTTAGATGTTATAGGTATAAGTAAAACGTGTTTTAAATCACGTTCTTGCCCGTAAACGCCCTTGTTATCTTGATCTAAGCTAGCGGTGAGGTTTTGCAAAATTTCATTCAATTTCGCAGCATAAGGACGCATATTGTTAACGGCATTTTGGCTTTTCCTCAACTTAGAAGCGGCTACCATTTTCATGGCACTGGTAATTTGTTTGGTTGAGTTAACCGAATCAATACGTGTTCTTACATCTTTTAAACTAGGCATGCGATAGCAAATTTAATTTTCTAATTATTTTTTAAAGCGTGCTGCAACATGCTTGGCAGCTTCTGTTAAAACTTTTGTAATTTCATCAGTATATTTTCCTTTGGCAATAGTATCAAAAGTATCTTGATGATTAGTTTCGAGATAATGCAAATACTCATTTTGGAACTCTCCAACTTTATCAATAGGGACTTCATTTAATAAACCTTGTGTTCCGCAGAAAATAATTGCCACTTGTTTTTCAACCGGTACAGGAGAATAAAGGTTTTGTTTTAGGATTTCAACATTACGTGCCCCTTTATTAAGTACTGCCATAGTTGACGCGTCCAAATCGGAGCCAAATTTTGAGAAAGCTTCTAACTCACGGAATTGAGCTTGGTCTAACTTTAATGTACCTGCAACCTTTTTCATTGGTTTAATCTGCGCATTACCTCCAACACGTGATACCGAAATACCTACGTTAATTGATGGTCGAATACCGGAATTAAATAAATCTGAATCCAAGAAAATCTGACCGTCTGTAATAGAAATTACGTTAGTTGGAATATAGGCTGATACGTCACCGGCTTGGGTTTCAATAATTGGTAAGGCTGTTAATGATCCTCCACCTTTAACTAATGGTTTTAGACTTTCCGGTAAATCATTCATCTTAGATGCAATCTCATCAGAATTGATGATTTTAGCTGCACGCTCCAATAAACGTGAGTGCAAATAGAAAACATCACCGGGATAAGCCTCTCGTCCCGGAGGACGACGCAATAATAATGAAACTTCACGATAAGCTACGGCTTGTTTTGAAAGATCATCATAAACTACTAAAGCAGATCTTCCTGTATCGCGGAAAAATTCGCCAATAGCAGCACCGGCAAATGGAGCATAATATTGAAGAGCAGCCGGATCGGATGCCGTTGCCATAACAACAACGGTATAAGGCATAGCCCCTTTTTCTTTTAATATTTGTACAATATTAGCTACGGTAGATCCTTTTTGTCCGGAAGCAACATAAATACAAAAAACAGGTTCTCCTTTTTCGTAAAACTCTTTTTGATTGATAATAGTATCTATGGCAATAGTAGATTTACCTGTTTGACGGTCACCAATAATAAGCTCACGTTGTCCGCGACCAATAGGAATCATAGCATCGATAGCTTTAATACCTGTCTGTAAAGGTTCGTTAACGGGTTGACGATAAATAACACCCGGAGCCTTACGTTCTAAAGGCATTTCATAAGTCTCACCTTCTATAGGACCTTGTCCGTCTATAGGCATTCCCATAGGATCGATAACACGACCTAACATACCTTCGCCTACTTGTATAGACCCGATTTTTTTGGTACGCTTTACAATATCACCTTCAAGAATGCCGGATGAACTACCTAAAAGCATAACTCCAACATTATCTTCTTCAAGGTTCATTACCAAAGCAAGAATTCCGGTTTTTTCAAACTTAACAAGTTCACCGGCTTGAGCGTTTGTGAGTCCGTAAATACGAGCAATACCGTCTCCAACTTGGAGAACTGTTCCTACTTCTTCCAATTCGGCTTCAGTTTTAAAGCCTGCTAACTCTTGTCTTAAAATTGCTGATACTTCAGCTGGATTAATTTGAGCCATATCTTTTTCGTTTCGCTATTATTTCCCGGCAACAACCAGGTTATTTTTAATATTATCTTTTAATCTCTTAATCAAAGTCTTTGTTGATGCATCATATTGATAATCGCCAAGTTTTACAACAAATCCACCCAACAAATCAGCATTTACATATTCGTGTAATTGAACCTCTTTGCCACTTAATTTCTTAAGCATATTGAGGATAGCTGTTTTTGCATCTTTTTCTAAATCGCCGGCAGTCGTTAACCAAGCCTCTGTAATTCCACGGTAGTCGTTATAAATATTCAAAAGCGATTCTGCTACTTGAGGAATAATATCTTCACGACCATTTTTAGCTAAAAGACTTAAAAAGCTTAAACTGAGCTTATCGATATTTTTCTCGAATAAAGCCGTAAAAACGGCAATCTTTTTATGCGCTTTAACAACCGGACTTTTTAAAAGCAAAGCCAAGTCTCTATTTTCAACAACAACATCATTCACCAATTGCATATCTTTTGCAACAACTTCTAGATTTTGTTGCTCTAGAGCTAACTCAAAAAGTGCTTTTGCGTATCGGTTTGCCAGACGAATTTGCTTCATTTTATTTAGTTTAGTTGATTATCGGCTTCGCCAATAAGCTTATCCATCAATTCCTTTTGCTTTTTATCATCAGAAAGTTCTGCTTTGAGTAATTTCTCGGCAATCTCTATTGATAAATCGGCTACTTGATTTTTCAATTCGCTTAAAGCAGCAGTTTTTTCTTGTTCGATAACGGATTTGGCGTTTTCAATAATTTGTTTTGCTTCCGATTCTGCTTGCCCTTTAGCTGTGGCAATCATATCGTCTTTTAATTTTTTAGCTTCACGAATCATTTCTTCACGCTCATCACGAGCTTCTTTTAACAACTCTTCGTTATTGGCTTGCAGGTTTTGGATCTCTTCGCGAGCCTGACGAGCAGATTCCAAAGAATTTGCAATCTCTTCTTCTCTCTCTTTTAATCCACCTAAAATTAAAGGCCAAACAAATTTGCTAAGCAAGAATAAAACGATACCAAAGGAAAGGGTCATCCAAAAAATCAATCCTATTCCGGGGTTAACTAATTCCATATTCTAAATTTTTCTTTTTTTACTTAATCAATGAATATCAAACACCTTGACCAACCGTCAAGGCGCTTGATATTTGTGTATTATTGGCTTATAAGAAAACAATAAGCAAACATACAACAATAGCAAAGAAAGCAACACCTTCGATAAGGGCAGCAGAAACAATCATATTCGAACGAATATCGCCTGCAGCTTCAGGTTGACGTGCAATACCTTCAACAGCACCACGACCAATCTGACCAATTCCCATACCTGCACCAATAGCAGCAATACCGGCACCGATACCGGCACCCATTTTTGCGTAAGGAGCTAAATCTGTTGCAACTTGTAATAAAACGGTTAATAAAGACATAATTTATAATTTATTGATTAGTAATAATTTTTTCTATTTATAAAATCTAATGATGTTCTTCTACGGCAGAGCCAAAATACAATGCCGACAATAATGTAAATACGTAAGCCTGAATTAATGCTACTAAAAACTCAAGGAAAGTTAGGAAAATGGCAAAAGCAATAGATACAACACTAACTCCGTAACCTATAGCCGGACTCATATTTCCAAAAATAAAGATCAAACTAATAAAACCCAACACAATAATATGACCGGCTGTAATGTTTGCAAACAAACGCACCATCAATACAAAAGGCTTTGTTATTAATCCCATCAATTCAACAATAGGCATCAAAGGCATTGGGATTTTTAACCACCAAGGAACACCGGGCGTGTTGATAATGTGTACCCAATAATTTTTATTTCCGCTTACATTGGTAATAATAAATGTAAACAGAGCTAAAACCATTGTTACCGCAATATTTCCTGTCAGGTTTGCTCCTCCGGGGAAAAACGGTATTAAACCTAAAAGGTTATTGAAAAAGATAAAGAAAAATATCGTTAGCAAATAAGGTAAATATTTCTCATATTTCTTTTCTCCTATAGATTCTTTGGCAATATCGTCACGAACAAAAATAATAAAAGGCTCAAGCATATTTTGCATTCCTTTTGGTGCTTTTCCTTTACGTGTTTTATACGATTTGGCAACACTAACAAATACCCATAGTATAAGAATCAGACTCATCCAAAGTGAAAGTACGTTTTTAGTAATTGAAAAATCGTAGGGCATACCTGCTTCTGTGTTTTCTACAATCTTATGATGATGGATATACTCATTCACATCGATATATGCCAATTTCCCTTTATGTGCTCCTTCATGCATTATGGCTAAGCCATAAGATACAGAATGATTATTATCTGTTTCTTCTGCATGAATCAATTTGTTATTTTCATCAAATAAAGCAGGAGCATGTCCATGATGAAAAGTACTCGACATAAATGTGAGTAAGTTTCCTTCGTGAAAAATAATTACCGGAAGAGGAATGCTTAAATGAAAATCGCCATAATCGAGAATATGCCATTCGTAAGAATCGACAATATGCTCTATTATCATTTCACCGGCATTAAAAGATTCTTCAGCTGAGGATTCTTCCTCTGCATGCTGTGCAAAAGTTGATCCGTTAAAAAGAAAAATAAGGGAAACTAAAAAGTATTGAATATGTTTGATTATCATAGTTTTATTCACGCTTTACCTAGTATAAAAACATTTCTTTCAAGTAATTTTGCAATTTTACGAAAAATATGTCAATTGAGCGGCTTAAATGTTAAAGTTTAGGTATTTATTTACCAAATAATTTATTGAGTAATACTTAATAAAATAATTAAATATCTCCTTATGATTGGACTTCCATCTTTGAACTTATACAAATCTATTTTTATTGGCAAAACAGTTATATCAAAGGGTTTGTTATTTGAGACAAATAAATCGGTACTTATTTGCACGTGAATTTTTTATATTTTAGCCATCTAAGAAAATTATTATGCGTAGAACATTATTATTTATACTCTTCCTTATAGGATTTAACGGATTATCAAAAGCACAAGATGCTATTCAGATTATGCAATATAATACCTTGTATTACGGTAACACAACAAGTTTTTGCACCTCTACAAATAATGCCGTAGATATGAAAAACGAACAGTTTAAGATTATTTTCGGACATGTTCAACCTGATATTTTAACGGTAAACGAAATGTCCGGTAATCCCATTATGCAAGATTCTCTTTTGAATAATGCTCTAAATGTAGATGGAGAAACCAAATACAAAAGAGGAGAGTTAACCAATACCGCGACCAACGATTTAGTAAATATGCTTTATTATAATTCTGAGAAATTAAGCCTTTTAAAGCAGGATGTAATCCCCACAACTATTCGTCCCACTGATGTTTTTACTCTTTTCTATAATGCTGCGGATTTGGCCTGGACCAAGGACACTCTTTTTCTAACTTGTATAGTAACACATTTAAAAGCAGGAAGTAGCTCTGCCGATGCATCAACTCGTTCATCTCAAACGGCATCAATTATGAGTTATATTCAAAGTCATGATTTGCATAATAATTATCTTTTTATGGGCGATCTTAATATGTATACATCTACTGAAACAGCTTATCAGAATTTAACAAAAGAATATAACGGAATCTATTATCTGAATGATCCTATAAATGCTCCCGGCGACTGGAATAATAATGATGCTTATAAAGCTATTCATACTCAATCTAGTCATAGTACTTCCAATGGATGTGCTTCTACCGGTGGTCTTGACGATCGCTTTGATTTTGTCCTTGCTTCTGACGCTATAATGAATGGAACTGACGGATTTACTGTTGATGTTGATAGCTATAGTGTGCTTGGGAATGATGCTTTACATTTTAACACTTCTATTATAGGCTCTCCTGAAAATAGTTCTGCACCTGCTGAAGTGATTACAGCTCTTTATAATGCCAGCGACCACCTTCCCGTTTTAGTGCAACTAAAAACAGAACAAGACTATTTGGGTTTAGAAAAAACAGATTCTTTTGCTCAGGTAAAATTTCAGAATCCTGTAAATCAACAAATGAATTTGTGTATTGCTTTTAAAGAAGCAACTTCTTTTGAAGTAAGAATTTACGATTTAATGGGGCGCGTTTTAATTCAAGCTTCGGAAAACGAGAAAAGCGTACAGCATCAATTATCTTTAGAAGTAAACAATTTAAAAAGCGGGATTTATTTCCTTCATTTAAAAACTGATAATGGTCAGGAGAGCGTACATAAGTTTTTCAAAAATTAGATTTTTACATATTTGTATTAACAAAAAATAGCAAGAGAATGAAAACCCTCTATGTTATGCGGCATGGTAAAGCCGAAGATGGTTTTGATAAATCCGATTATAAACGTAAGCTGAACTCTAAAGGAATAAAGCGAAGTGTAAAAGTCGGTTTAAAACTAAAAGATAGAAAAGGAGAGCTTGATACAATAATCTGTAGCAGCTCCTTGCGAACGGTAGAGACAGCTGAAATTATGGCTGATCTTTTTGATTTTCCTCAAGCAGATATAAAAAAGCATAAAGAATTATACTTAGCTCCCGTTAATGTAATATTGGAAAATATTTATTCTTTAGATGATAGCGTATCAAATGTTTTACTCGTGGGTCATAATCCGGGTCTTAGCGAGTTAATTGGCAGCTTAAGCAGACAATTAACGGATTATTTACCAACATCTGCTCTTATTGCTTTAAAAATTGATATCGATAAATGGGAAGAGATAAGTAATGCTAATGCTAAAATTGTTTTTTCTTTATTCCCTAAAACATAGAGTATAGAAGTGTTTACCGGTTTTTATTAAAAAAGATTATTCAATCCAATTTATTTTTTTACTCTCTCTTTTTATAGATTTTCTATACTTATATTTAGGATAGCCAAACACTATCGAGATAATGGCTTCATGATTTTTTGGGATATTAAAGCTCTGTTTTATTTTATCGTTTTTATTAATAGCGGCAGGGAGAATTCCATTCATTGTTCCTCCTAATTTTAGCGAATGTATTGCAAACAATAGATAGGTTGCGTAAATTAAAGAATTGTTAGTGTGTTCTTCAGCTCCTTTATCGGCATGAAGAATTATTAATGCCGGAGCTCCTCTAGTAATTCTATCCCCGTATTTTAGTTTGTAATTTTTTAGTTTGGAAATAGGATAAAGATGGTTTTTTAAAGTATTAAAAGTTTCAATGCCTTTTTTGTATTTTATAATACGACTTACAATAGGACTATCTACCCACTTTATTATTTTATCAAGAAATTCTTCAATTAAGGGTAAAGTTTTTTCTATGGTTTTTCTATTGTTTACTACTGTTATCTCAACTTTATTAGGTTTAGCGCCATAAGGAGCATAGCTTAAAGAATTTAATATTTTTTCAATAGTTTCTTTTTCCACGGCTTTATTCTTGAAATTCCTTACCGATCTACGGCTGGAAATAAAGTCGATATACTGTTGGTAGTTAAATCCATTTTCGGGTAATTCAGAAAAATTGTTTTGGTATGAATACTTCTTTATTTTGATAGAATCGGTGGAGCATATTGCCATACATTGACCACATTCGAGGCAAATATTCTCTCTTTCGGGTATAAAATTAACCCTGCCGTTATTGTCTATGCCTATAATGTTTACAGGACATACTTCAATGCAAAGTTTACATTTTATACAGCTATCTTGATTAATTTTATTTTCCATTTAATGAAATATTATAGTCGTAACAATAATTAAAAGATATAAAACTATGAATATTATCTTCTATTTGCAATAAAGGTGTTTTTTTAAATGTTTGTTTATTTTAAACAAATAAAACATTAGGAGAAAAAAGCTATCATAAGTGCTAAAAATAAATCGTTTAAGCGTTAAAAAAATACGGCAGAACGATTCCTTTAAGTTAGTTATAAAACTAAAGTACAATAA
>JAGGWH010000082.1 GCA_021157585.1 Bacteroidales bacterium
ATCTCAAGAAAATCAATATGAAAGTCTTGATTTGGATGAGCAAAAGGGATGCATACGGTCTTTAGAAAATGCTTACAGCAACGATGGTGGTTTGGCCGTTCTTTTTGGAAATATTGCCAGCAAAGGTTGTGTGGTAAAAACGGCAGGTGTTGATGAGAGTATTTTAACCTTCAAAGGCAAGGCTAAAGTTTACGAATCGCAGGAAGATGCAATTGAAGGCATCTTAACCAAGAAAGTAAAGCCCGGTGATGTTGTAGTTATTCGTTACGAAGGACCAAAAGGAGGTCCGGGAATGCAGGAAATGCTGTACCCTACCTCCTATCTTAAAACCATGAAATTAGATAAGGAATGCGCCCTACTTACCGATGGTCGCTTTTCTGGTGGTACATCAGGATTATCTATTGGTCATGTTTCGCCCGAAGCTGCTGCCAAAGGAGAAATAGCCTTGATACAAGACGGAGATACCATCCTGATAGATATTCCTTCCAGAAGCATTAACCTTCAAATTGATGATGCTGAACTGGAAAAAAGAAAAGAAGAGGAAAAAGCAAAAGGCTCTAAAGCGTATCAACCGAAAAACAGAGATAGAGTAGTGAGTAAAGCATTGAAAATATATGCTGCTCATGTGTCTTCTGCTGATTTAGGTGCAATACGAAAACTTTAAATAAATAATCAATAAATCATTAACAAATACCGTACTAATGAATTTTGAAATGAATACTTTAACACTAGAAGAAGAAAAGGTTGAGAAAAAAGAAACCAAGCGAGTGAGCGGTTCAGAGGCTTTGATATTATCCTTGATAGCCGAAAATGTGAAAACAGCTTTTGGTTATCCTGGTGGATCTATCATGCCAATATATGATAAGTTAATGGATTTTGAAGATCAGCTGCACCACGTTTTAACACGTCATGAGCAAGGTGCTATTCACGCTGCTCAGGGTTATGCGCGCATTAGTGGAGAAGCTGGTGTTTGTTTAGCCACCTCGGGTCCAGGAGCAACAAATCTAATTACAGGCATTGCCGATGCTTTTATGGATTCTACTCCTTTGGTTTGTATTACGGGTCAGGTGTATTCCAATCTTCTTGGCTCAGATGCTTTTCAAGAAACTGATGTATTGGGCGTTTCAATGCCTGTTACAAAATGGAATTTCCAGATCACTAAAGCAGAAGAAATTGCTCCGGCAATAGCAAAAGCATTTTATATTGCTCGTGCGGGTCGTCCTGGTCCCGTACTCATAGATATTACCAAAGATGCTATGTTGGAAGAGGTAGATTATTATTATGAAAAATGCACAAAAATAAGATCTTACATTCCTATTCCAGAAACCAAAGAAAATAAGATTCTCCAAGCCGTAGAGCTTATAGATCAAGCTAAAAGACCACTTGCCATAGTGGGTCAGGGTGTTGTTTTGGGACATGCCGAAAAGGAATTATTAGCTTTCGTAGAAAAAACAGGAATCCCTGTAGCCAGCACTTTATTGGGTTTGTCGGCTTTGCCAAATAAGCATAAGCTTTATACCGGAATGGTAGGTATGCACGGACATGCGGCGCCCAATATCAAAACCAACGAAGCGGACTTAATTATTGCTTTGGGTATGCGTTTCGACGATAGGGTTACGGGTAAAGTAACAACCTACGCCCCTAATGCAAAGAAAATTCATTTCGAGATTGATAAAGCTGAAATCAATAAGATCATCAAAGTAGATGTTACAGTGATGGGAAATGTTAAGGATACTTTAGCAAAAGTAACAGAATTGGTCAGTCCAAATGCGCATAAAGATTGGCGTAATAGTTTTAAATATATCGATGGAAAAGAGGAAAACAGGGTAATCAAAAAAGAACTTTACCCAGAAACAGGACCAATAACAATGGGCGAAGTATTAAGACATTTGAATGATATAACCAAGGGAGAAGCGGTTATTGTTACCGATGTTGGACAACATCAAATGATAGCTTCAAGGTATTATCAATTCAAGAATAAAAGAAGTTTTATCACTTCCGGAGGACTAGGAACTATGGGCTTTGGATTGCCTGCTGCTATGGGCGCTCAAATAGGAGCTCCAAACCGAGAGGTCGTTTCTATTTCTGGCGATGGCGGCTTTCAGATGACTATGCAAGAATTGGGAACTATTGCCCACAACAATGTGCCTCTAAAGATGATTGTTTTAAACAATAATTTTCTGGGTATGGTGCGTCAATGGCAAGAAATGTTTTTTGATAAACGCTATGCCTCCACAGAAATTACCAGTCCCAACTTTGTTTTGTTGGCCTCGTCCTATGGGATTGATGGTGAAAGAGTTAGTAAAAGAGAAACACTATATCAAGCCGTTGAGAAAATGATGAACAGTAAAAAGCCCTTCATCTTAGAAGTTGCCGTTGAAGCTAAAGGAAATGTTTTCCCAATGATCCCAGCAGGGTCGGCAGTTGATGAATTAGTTTATGGGGATGAAGAATAAATACAAAATCTATAAATAAATAACCATGATAGAAGAATTTACAATCGCTTTGTTTTCTGAAAACAGTATCGGAATACTCAACAGAATCACGATCAATTTTACCAAAAGAAAATTGAATATTGATAGTTTAACGGTTTCCGAATCGGCTATTAAAGGCGTCTATAAATTTACCATCGTTGTAAAATGCGATTTACATACAGTCGAAAATCTGGTTAAACAGCTGGATAAACAAGTAGAGGTTTTACGTACTTTCTTTTTACGTGAAAGTGAAGTTTTACATCAGGAAATGGCGATGTATAAAATTGAAACATCTACTTTTTTGGAATCCAATAAAGTAGAAAGTATCATCCGGAAATATAACGCCAGAATTCTGGAAGTAACAAAAGACTATACAGCCATAGAAAAAACAGGACATAAAGCAGAAACACAGCGACTTTTTGAAGAATTAAGACCCTATGGCGTACTTCAGTTTGTGCGCTCGGGAAGAGTAGCTATAACGCGACTAAAAAAAGAATTATTGAGTGAATATTTGGTGAAGCTTGAAAAAAAAGCCTTGGCCGAATAAATAAATTATGAAAAGTATAAATAGAATCTTAAAAAAATAGAACACAATGGCAACAATGAAATTTGGAGAAGTAGAAGAAAATCTTGTAACACGAGAAGAATTCTCATTAGATAAAGCAAGGGAAACGCTTGCAGATGAAACAATTGCAGTAATTGGCTATGGCGTTCAAGGTCCCGGACAAGCACTCAATCTTAAAGACAATGGCTTTAATGTAATTGTTGGGCAGCGTAAAAATTCCAAATCTTGGGATAAGGCTGTCGCCGATGGCTGGGTACCAGAAGAAAACCTCTTCGATATTGAAACCGCTTGCGATAAAGGAACAATTATTCAATATTTGCTATCTGATGCTGGACAAATTGCCCTGTGGCCTACCGTTAAGCGTTATTTAACTCCAGGAAAAGCACTTTATTTTTCTCACGGATTTGCGATTACCTATAAAGAGCAAACCAATATTGTTCCACCAAAAGATGTAGATGTAATTTTAGTGGCTCCCAAAGGATCGGGAACGAGTCTTCGTAGAATGTTTTTGGAAAATCGTGGATTGAACGCCAGCTTTGCCGTTCATCAAGATGCTACAGGAAGAGCAACAGAACGCGTTTCCGCTTTAGGTATTGGTGTTGGTGCAGGTTACCTTTTCAATACCACTTTTAAAAAAGAAGTCTATTCAGATTTAACGGGTGAAAGAGGTACTTTGATGGGTGCTATCCAAGGGATTTTTGCAGCACAGTTTGAAGTTTTACGTGAAAATGGTCATTCTCCTTCAGAGGCGTTTAACGAAACTGTTGAAGAGTTAACCCAAAGCCTGATGCCCCTCGTTGCCGAAAATGGAATGGATTGGATGTATGCCAACTGCTCAACCACAGCACAAAGAGGTGCTCTCGATTGGTGGAAAAAGTTTCGTGATGCAACAAAACCGGTCTTCAACGATTTGTATAATAAGGTAGCCGAAGGTCATGAAAGTGCCGTAGTAATTGAAGCAAACAGCAAAGAAGATTACCGTAAAAGTTTAGATGCTGAATTAGACGAACTTCATAACAGTGAAATGTGGAAAGTTGGAGCTGTAGTCCGAAAATTAAGACCGGAAAATAATTAGAAAATATGGAAGATAAAATTTACATATTCGATACAACATTACGTGATGGAGAACAAGTTCCCGGCTGTCAGTTGAATACCATTGAAAAAATTGAAGTTGCCAAGACTTTGGAAGAGTTAGGTGTAGATGTTATCGAAGCGGGTTTCCCTGTTTCAAGTCCCGGTGATTTTAATTCAGTAGTTGAAATTTCAAAAGCAGTAGCTTGGTCGGTTATTTGTGGTCTTACCAGAGCAGTAGAAAAAGATATAGAAGTCGCTGCCGAAGCTCTAAAATATGCAAAAAGAAAACGTATTCACACAGGAATAGGGACTTCATTCTACCATATCAATTACAAACTTAATTCCAACGAAGATGCTATTGTCGAGCGTGCGATCGCAGCCGTAAAATATGCTAAAAGGTTTGTAGAGGATGTAGAATTTTATGCAGAAGATGCCGGAAGAACTGATAATGCATATTTGGCTCGTGTAGTGGAAGCTGTAATTAAAGCCGGCGCTACCGTAGTGAATATTCCCGATACAACAGGTTATTGTTTGCCCGATCAGTACGGAGAAAAAATAAAATATCTTTTTGAGCATGTTAATGGAATCGATAAAGCTATCATTTCAACTCATTGTCATAATGATTTAGGAATGGCTACAGCCAATACTATTGCAGGAATAAGCAATGGGGCACGACAAGTAGAGGTGACAATAAATGGTATTGGAGAACGAGCAGGAAACACCTCTTTAGAAGAAATTGCCATGATTATCAAAAGTCACGAAAGCTTAAAAGTGCAGAGCAATATTCAAACGGAAAAAATTTATAATACAAGTCGTATGGTTTCCAGCTTAATGAATATGCCGGTTCAACCCAACAAAGCAATTGTGGGTCGCAATGCTTTTGCACATTCCAGCGGGATCCATCAAGACGGAGTTCTTAAAAATCGTGAGAATTATGAGATTATTAATCCTGCTGATGTTGGAATCAACGAATCTTCTTTGGTTTTAACAGCACGCAGTGGCAGAGCGGCTTTGAATAACCGATTGGAATTGATGGGATATAAAGTTCCTAAAGATAAGCTAGATAAGGTTTATGAAGATTTTATTGTTCTTGCCGATAAAAAGAAAGACGTTAATGATGATGATATTGCTTTGCTATTGGGAGATATTAGAAAAGAAGAGCGAAGGATAAAATTAGACTTTTTACAAGTAGTAACAGGTAAAGATTTAATGCCTATGGCAACGGTTCGTTTGGATATTGCCGGGGAGTTATTTACCGAAACAAAATCGGGTAATGGCCCTGTTGATGCAGCATTAAAAGCCATTAAAACCATTTTGCAACGAAAAGTAAAACTGAATGAATTTTTGATTCAGGCAATGACTCGTGGAAGTAATGATGTGGGGAAAGTGCATATGCAAGTAGTTTATGAAGGAAATACCTATTATGGTTTTTCTGCCAATACCGACATTATAACTGCTTCTGTTGAAGCCTATTTGGATGCGGTAAATAAAATGAATTCAAACCATAAAAGCAGCTAAATCAGCATAGAAGTACAACAAATAATTAATTAGAGAGTCCGTCTTTGACGGAAAAAAATAAAAATATGCAAGCAAAAACATTATTTGATAAGATATGGGACGCCCATGTTGTGAAGAAAATTAAAGATGGTCCCAGTGTTCTTTATATCGATCGACATTATATTCACGAAGTAACGAGCCCAGTAGCCTTTGGCAATTTAGAAAAAAAGGGCTTAAAAGTTCTTCGACCAGAGCAAACTACGGCCACTATGGATCACAATATTCCAACCATCAATCAACATTTACCTATTAAAGATGCCTTGTCGCGGAATCAGGTAAAGATGCTCGAAAAAAACTGCACAAATCATAATATTCAACTTTATGATTTAAAGCATGAATCTCTAGGTATTGTACACGTAATTGGTCCTGAATTAGGTTTAACACTTCCCGGAACAACCATTGTCTGTGGCGATAGTCATACATCAACTCATGGTGCGTTTGGCTCTGTTGCTTTTGGTATAGGAACCAGCGAAGTAGAAATGGTATTTGGGAGTCAATGTGTACTCCAAAGTAAGCCGCAAAAAATGCGCATTACCGTAGATGGGAAATTAAATCCTGCAGTAACATCCAAAGATATCATCCTTCATATTATTGCAGATATTAGTAGTAGTGGAGGAACGGGTTATTTTATTGAATTTGCCGGAACAGCTATTCAGCAACTTTCTATGGAAGCGCGTATGAGTCTTTGCAATATGAGTATTGAATGTGGTGCAAGAGGAGGTCTAATAGCACCAGATCAGAAAACTTTCGACTATTTAGAGAACAGAAAATTTAGTCCTAAAGGACAGGATTGGATCGAGAAGGTAGAAGAATGGGGAAAATTAAAAACAGATGATGAAGCGATATTCGATAAGGAATATTCTTATGATGCTACGGATATTTTACCAATGATTACTTATGGAACTAATCCGGGAATGGGAATGAATATTGATGGGCTTATTCCTGTTGATTCTGATCCGAGCTTTTCAAAAGCATTAGATTATATGGGATTTAAAGCAGGCGAAAGCTTATTGGGAAAGGCTGTTGATTATGTGTTTGTGGGCAGTTGTACCAACGGTAGGATTGAAGATTTACGTGCTTTTGCCAATATGGTTAAAGGAAAGAAAAAGGCTGATAATATTACGGCTTGGATAGTTCCGGGATCAAAAAAAGTAAAAAAACAAGCTCAAGAGGAAGGTCTTGTCGATATTTTGGAGGAAGCAGGATTTTCATTACGTCAGCCTGGCTGTTCTGCTTGTCTTGCAATGAACGATGATAAAGTTCCGGCTGGAAAATATTCTGTTTCCACATCTAATCGCAATTTTGAAGGTCGCCAAGGACCCGGTTCAAGAACGCTTTTGGCCAGTCCTTTAGTTGCCGCCGCCGCTGCGGTAACAGGAGTAATAACAAATCCGGTGGATTTATTAAACGACAAAATTTAGAATATGAGCTTAGAAAAATTTAAAGTATTGGTCAGCCAAGCTGTACCTCTACCAACAGAAAATATAGATACCGATCAGATAATCCCTGCCCGCTTTTTAAAAGCAGTAGAGCGTAAAGGTTTTGGCGAAAATTTATTTCGTGATTGGCGTTACGATAAATCGGATAATAAAATTTCTGACTTTTCTTTAAACGATACGAGGTATAGCGGTAAAATTTTGGTTGCCGGTAAGAATTTTGGATGTGGCTCCAGCCGAGAGCATGCGGCTTGGGCTATTTATGATGATGGTTTTAGAGTAGTGATTTCCAGTTATTTTGCAGATATTTTTAAAAATAATGCACTTAATAACGGTTTACTACCTATTCAACTAAAAGAGGATGAACTACAGCAAATTTTCGATCTTATAGCTAAAGATCCCGAAACAAATTTTACGGTTAATTTAAAAGATCAGCTGTTGTCTGTCACTAAAGAAAAGTTAAGGTTTCATTTTGATATAAGTTCTTACAAAAAAGAATGTTTATTGAATGGTTATGACGATTTTGATTATTTGCGAAGCATTTTACCGGAAATTGAACAATTTGAACAGCAAAAAGTAGGCGAATAATCTACCACTTTAAAATATATTTTAATGAATAGATTAATAAAAATAATGGATACCACTTTGCGCGATGGAGAGCAAACTACCGGAGTATCCTTTACTGCTGTTGAAAAGCTAAGTATAGCAAAACTATTATTAACTGAACTTAAGCTTGATTATTTGGAAGTAGCTTC